>JBNLDB010000101.1:0-5673 GCA_050304115.1 Sulfurovum sp.
TACATTCCTGATGAATTTGGTATCCGTATCGAAGATATGGTAGCGATGGTAGACGGTAAAGCGGTTGTCCTGTAGGTTATGCTATGATAAGAAAGAAAATAGATGCCCAACACACTTTAATTAGAACAAAGCATTTTCCTTCTATTTTATCTAGTCAAGGCGGACACCGAGTGTTACTGGGGATCGGTGGGAATATCGGCGATGTTGTACGCCGATTTGAACATCTTTTTTACTATTTTCAAAGATCATCATTATTACGTGTCATAGAGACTGCCCCGATCCTGAAAAATCCCCCTTTTGGGTATACAGAACAGGGAGATTTTTATAACTCTTTAGTGCTTATTGAGACGTTTTTAAGCCCTAAGGCATTATTGCGTTATCTATTGCGTGTAGAAAAGGCGTTTGGACGTAAACGTCTTTTTAAAGATGGTCCCAGAACGTTAGATATAGATATTATATTTTATGCAAATGTGTCAATGGAAACAAAAGCGTTGACACTTCCGCATCCGGGCTGGAAAGAACGGGCGTCAGTATTGATCCCATTATCAATGATGAAAAGGTAGAACAATAATGGTTAATGAAACATTTGTAGCTTCTGATCCAAAAAGTGCATACGAACAGGCCGTAGAGAAATATGGAGAGAGCGTTGAGCTTATTTCAGCCAAACAGATCAAATATGAAGATGGCAAATTACGTTCTGAAGTATGCATCGCTGTACCTAAAGATGTTTTTATGGAAAAGTCTTTTGGCAAGATCTCTACCGAGCATAGTGTTCCTGAGCAAGAAGAGGATGCACTCTTGGAAGAATTGGGTGAACTGAAAAAACAACTCTCTTTAATGAAAGAGGAGATGTTGGATCCAGAAGATGCAAGTGTCGTACAAAAAGTGAAAAAACTTTTTATGAAAAAAGGTATCGCAAAATTCTGGCTGGATGATACATTAATGTCATTAATGGGAAGTAATATACTTGATGATGCCACACTCCTTGTCTCTTATCTGCTTGAAGAGATAGATGAGAGCCTGAAAGTACAAGAAGAGACATTGGATGAACCTAAGATCATGATGCTTGTAGGCCCGACAGGTGTAGGAAAAACGACGACTATCGCCAAACTGGCTGCACGTTACGCCTATTTGATGGAGAAGCCTTACAAAGTTGCCTTCCTCAACCTTGACAGTTATAAGGTGGGTGCATTTGAACAACTTGCGCACTATGCCGATATCATGCAGCTTGAACATATCAGTGTCGATGATGTAGATGGTTTTGCTGAGGCTCTGGAAGCCTTGAGTGACTGTGATGTCATACTGGTAGACACTGCAGGTATGTCACCTTATGATACGAAAAAGTTTATTAAAACAGTTGAGTTTGTTCAGACGGATACACCTAGAAAACTAGAGGTCAACCTTGTTTTCTCTGCCACGGTAAAATATGAAGATATGGATGATATCTATAATAACTTCTCATTCCTGGATATAGACTCTGTCATGATCAGTAAATTTGACGAGACAAAGCATTTTGGAACGTTGTTGAACTTTATGCTATTATACAATTTACCTATGAGTTATTTCTCTACAGGCCAGGAGGTACCGGATGATCTTATGGTTGCTTCAAAAGAGTATCTTTTAGAGCAGTTTATCGGGGACCTGGATGAAGCATGAAACACAGGCGTTTCATTTAGCAAAAATGATGCAAAAGCATCTATCCTGTCCGACGTATGATCTCACCTTGCCACTTGTGACAGTACGAAGTAGCAAGCTTAAAAAACTAAGTCTGAACGACATACTGCTGACAGGGTTTGACAGATTAGAACTGTTATTAATGAATGGTGAAACTATCTGTGCTAAAATACGGCTCAAACCTATGCATAATACGTATGGGTCAGAAATTGTTCATGTCGTTGAAGAGTCGATAAAACAGCCTGATAGTAAAAAATATAAAATGCTAAAGATCTCTTTTGGTACCGTGCAAAGCAAAGCGTTGGAAATAGGATCTACGATAGATATCACACATCTAGATCTGGAAAAAGTAACGCTTGTATCAGAAGGTAAAATAATTGCAGTGGGCACTTTGGTCAATGTAGATGAAGAGATAGCAATACAAATAAAGAAAGTGAATTGATATGAAAAAGAAAGTATTAGTTGGTATGAGTGGAGGTGTAGACTCGACGGTGACATCGATACTCTTACAAAAAGAGGGATATGAAGTTGAGGGAGTTTATATGAAACTCCATCAGAAACCTGGGTATCATGAAGAGAATTTTGCCAAAGCACAAAGAGTAGGGGAATACCTGGGTGTAAAGGTACACTTCCTTGATCTGAGTGAAGAGTTCGATAAGCAGGTTTACAACTATTTTGTAGAGAGTTATAAACAGGGACTTACACCAAATCCCTGTGTTATGTGCAACCGTACCATCAAGTTTGGAAAGATGGTGGAGTTTGCAGATAGTATCGGTGCAGACCATGTCGCGACAGGGCACTATATCAAATGTGATGGTGAGTTCATTTATGCAGCAGATGATCCGAACAAAGACCAGAGTTATTTCCTTTGTGAAGTAAAAAAAGAGGTCTTGCCTAGATTGATCTTCCCTTTGGGTACATGGGTGAAAAAAGATGTCAAAGCCTATGCCGCCAACATAGAAGTGCTGAAAGACTTTGCCACACAAAGAGAGAGCTCTGAGATCTGTTTTGTAGAAAACACTTACGATGAAGTCTTGGCAAAGCATATGGATATCGATATGCCTGGAGAAACAGTAGATACGGAAGGGAATGTGGTCGGTACACACAAAGGATACATGCATTACACGATAGGAAAGCGTAGAGGTTTCTTTGTGGATGGTGCACACGACCCACACTTTGTACTTGATATTAAACCTGAAACGAATCAGATCGTTGTAGGTACCAAGGACAAACTCGAAGAGCATGAGTTTGAAGTCAAACAGATCAACCTTTTCAAAGATCTTACAGAGTTTGATTGTATGGTAAAAGTCCGTTATCGTACGACTGCCGTGCCATGTCATGTGAGCATCAACGATGGCAAAGCCAGAGTGACGTTGGAAGAGCCTGTCTTTGGATTGGCAAAAGGACAGATCGCTGCATTTTATGAAGAAGACAAGTTGATCGGTGGCGGAGTCATCTGTTAAACATTAAGATGAAGTGATGTAGAATATCATTGGCTTTATATTAAGGAATATTAAATTAAAATATTGAGAATATAATAGATATAAGATCTTCCATATTCTCATTTAATGATTTTGGATATAATGATTTAATTCACTTTAAGTAGGATGCTTTATGCAACAATTTGACAGAAAAAAATCAGTTTCATGTAGTTCAAACTTTTTTATCATATTATTGATACCTTTTCTTTTTTTGGTAGGATTGGTACTTGCGTACTTGGATATATTCCCTGTGAATGTAGAGACACATACCCTAGGTATCGTGTCATTTATATTTGTGGTATTTGTCACTTTTGTAAGACATAATGCAAATTACGCAGTATGTCATATGAAAGGCTCTTTTGCCAATATGGAAGAGAACCTGCAGGCAGCACTGCGTGAAAATGCATTAACGATCATGGGCAAGACCAAATCTACTTTGCACATCAAAGAGTTTATCACGGAGTATTATGCGGATATCCGTAATGACAATTTTGCACGTGTTGCACCTTCAGTCTTTCCTATGCTGGGAATCTTGGGTACCTTTGTCGCTATTGCACTCTCTATGCCTGATTTTACAGTGAAAGATCTTGGTGCACTGGACCGTGAGATCTCTATACTGCTTTCGGGTATAGGTACGGCATTTTATGCATCGATCTACGGTATTATGCTTTCTCTTATCTGGACATATTTTGAAAAAAGAGGTATTGCAAAAGTAGACAAACAGATCTTTGATATGGAAAAACTGTATGGACAGCGTGTTTGGAAGAGATCTGAATTGATCAAGCATGAACATATGCTGAGTGAGCTTAAAGACCAACAGATCGTTCAGACACTGAAAGAGACATTCAATATGGATTTTATTAAAGAGTTGAATGATCAGTATCTTAAAAATTTCACAACGATCGTACATGACACGACAAACAGTTTCACAAAACTGACCGTACATATGCAACAGGCTGCTTCAGAATTGCGTGATACCCTTGAGAACATTCAGAGCAGAGAGTCAAGTGTTGATGCAGTGGCTGCGATGGAAAAAAATATTGAAGGATTCAATAAAAATGCTCAGAGCCTTCAAGAATCGATGGAACGTTTTGATGGGTCGGTGGACCATACGTTTGAGAAGATAGATGAAGAGCTGGGACAGGCTGTTAAAAATCTTGCAGAATTTGCACGTATCATCTCTGAACAGAATGAACAGTTACTTGAGAATATGGCTGCATTAAAACAGCGAAAAAAGTAAAAAGATGTTTAGAAACGACAAGACGAATGCAGAAAGCAATTTCTGGATATCCTATGCCGACCTGATGGCAGGATTGCTCTTTGTTTTCATTTTACTTATAGGTGCGATCGTATCAAAATCCATGATATTGAAAGCGGATCTGCATACCAAAGATGAGAGGCTTTCAAAACTCTCTGAAACACTTGATGTGAAAGAGTATTCTTTGGCAAAAACTCAAGCGCTTTTAGCCGAAAAAGAGAGACTCTTGACCCTTCGAAATGCACGCATTGCCGAAGATGCGATCAAATTGTCTGAAGCGGAAAAACAACTGCAGCTTCAAAATGCGCGTATTGCCAAAGACCAGCTGCGTCTGGCTGAAAACGAAAGAATGTTCAAGCTTCATATCTCTGAAATAGACAAGCTGAATAAACTCCTACTCGAAGCCAATGCCAAACAGGATATGCTTAGCAATGAAATCGTTATTGTCCAAGATCTCCTGGATCAAAATAAAGATGCATTAGATAAAACGACTCAAAGTTTAAAAGCGTATGAAGGGAAAGTACTGGTCCTATCTAATGAGTTGAATGCGACGAAGAACACAGTAAAAATAAAAGATGAAAAACTCTTAACGCTCCTGAATGCTCTTGATGAAAAGAAAACAAAGTATGATGAGCTGGTGGCAAACCTTCAGGCACAAAAGGCAAAGATCAAATCTCTGACCGGTATCAAACTTAAAGTCGTGGCTGCACTGAAAGAGGCATTGGGTGACAAGATCGATATCGATAAAAAGACGGGATCACTCAGACTGGCTTCCAACATACTTTTCGGCAGTGGGGAATCAACTCTGAAACCAGAAGCAAAAGTAGAGCTCAAAAAAGCATTTGAAGAGTATATAGGTACCTTAGTGACAAATCCACAGATCAAGCCGCACCTCGATAAAATTGTCATTGAAGGGCATACGGACAGTGTGGGATCATACCTCTATAACTTGAATCTTTCGCAAAAACGGGCACTTGCCGTGATGGAGTATCTGCTTACTTTAGATTTCACCAAAAAGCACAATATTCAACCGCTTATGATCGCTTCTGGTAGAGCCTATCAGGATGCTATTATTGTCGATGGTGTGGAAGATAAAGAAGCATCAAGACGTATAGAGATCAAATTTAGACTCAAAAACGAAGATGCAATGCATGAGATAGAAAAGGTATTGGATGCACAGTGATTTTGAACCCGTACATTTAAAAGAGGCAAATGCCAAACTGGACAAAGAACTGGTATCTTTAAAACAAGCGCAGGAAG
>JBNLDB010000102.1:0-5640 GCA_050304115.1 Sulfurovum sp.
CTGGACCACGACCCTTTGTGAAAACTCAGGATGCGAATTCAGACCCGTTCCTACAGCCGTACCGCCGATCGCCAGTTCTTTACAGTATACCAGCGCATCATTAATTTGCTTGAGGTTCGTCTTTAGCATAGCGACATACCCGGAAAGTTCCTGGCCCAGCGTCAGTGGTGTAGCATCTTGGAGGTGCGTTCTACCGATCTTAACGATATCAGAAAAAGATTCTGCTTTTTCGTCCAGTGTATTTTTCAAGTGGATAAGTGCGGGAAGAAGCCTGTCTGTTACCGCTACCACTTCAGCGATACGCATCGCCGTGGGATAGGTATCGTTAGAACTCTGTCCTTTATTGACATCATCGTTAGGATGGACCAGGTTTTCTTGTGTAAAATCTCCACCCAGGATCTCTGTTGCTTTATTGGCAATGACTTCATTCATGTTCATGTTCGACTGTGTACCTGAACCTGTTTGCCATACTACCAACGGAAAGTTATCATCTAGTTCGCCTGATAGCACCATATCACATGCTTCCGCAATCGCTTTTGTTTTTTCTTCACTGAGACGTCCTAAAGAGTGATTGACCAAGGCACAGGCTTTTTTAAGATTGGCAAAGCCATAAACGACTTCAAGCGGCATTTTTTCATTGCCGATCTCAAAATTGTGTAATGACCTTTGTGTCTGCGCACCCCAATATTTGTCAGCAGGAACCTGCATCTCCCCCATTGTGTCCTTTTCTATTCTATAATCCATAAGTGATCCTTTCCCATCATCATTATTGACTATAGTACACTGTTTCGGTTAATGAAATATTGCTAAGATAAAAAATGTAAAAAAGTGGATAGTTCTTTGCGAAGAAACAGCAAACACTGTATAGCGTTCTATACAGTGTTGCTAATGTGAAGTTTGCTTTATAGCTCTATACGATTTGGGTTTTACTCCCTCACATGCATTGAATTTTAATCCTTAACTTCGTACTGTGCACGGCCCATCTGATAAATATCATTACCTTTGGTATCATTGACCACAGTGACAGGAAAATCTTCAACCGTGATCTTTCTTACTGCTTCTGGACCAAGTTCAGGATAAGCGATCACTTCTGCTGAACGGATCTGTTTACCAAGCAATGCACCTGCTCCACCTGTTGCCCCAAAGTAGATCCCATCATATTCAACACAGGCATCTTTCACGGCTTGGTTTCTTTTTCCTTTTCCTATCATCCCTTTTGAACCATGTTTCAGCATTGTTGGGGAATAGGTGTCCATTCTGTACGAGGTCGTTGGACCTGCACTACCGATCGGGTCACCTGGCTTAGGAGGAGTTGGACCTACGAAATAGATCACAGACCCCTCTATATCAAAAGGAAGTTCCTTACCCGCTTCAATAAGCTCCACAAGTCTCTTATGTGCAGCATCTCTGGCCGTATAAATCGTTCCGTTCAACAGAACAGTATCACCCGCTACAAGTTTTTTTGTATCTTCAGAAGTCAGTGGTGTGGTTAAAGTATAAGTCGCCATTCCTTCCCCTTATATCGTGATATGTGTATGTCTAGATGAGTGACACTGAACATTGACGGAGACAGGAAGTGATGCGATGTGACACGGGTTAGACTCAATATGTACAGCCAATGCCGTCTTCGTTCCACCCATACCCATAGCACCAATACCAAGATTGTTGATCGCAGTTAAAATTCTCTCTTCGAGTTCAGCCATCTCCGGATCTTCGTGTGTTGTTTCAAGATCTCTGAAAAGTGCATGCTTGGAGGAAATCACTGCTTTTTCAAAGGTGCCACCGATCCCCACACCCACAGTAATAGGAGGACATGGATTCCCGCCTGCATCAGAGATCACCTCTTTTACAAACTCAACGACGCCATCTTTTCCTGCTGCAGGAGGTAATACTTTTGCACGGGAAACATTTTCAGAACCCCCACCTTTTGCAGCATATTCGATATCGATCTTATCGCCTTCAACGATATCAAAATGGATGATCGCCGGGAGGTTGTATCCTACAGTATCTTTTAAGTTCAAACGACTGAAAGGTTCACATGTTGAAGCTCTCAAATATCCCTCTGTATACCCAGCTTCAGTTCCTTTGTTGATCGCATCTCTTAAAAGACCACCCTTAATTCGTACATCTTCACCGACTTTTACAAAAAATACTGCCAATCCGGTATCTTGACAAAGTGGTCGTTTTTCATCTTTTGCGATGTTTGCATTTTCAAGTATTTGACGTATAACCTCTTTACTTACAGGTGACTTTTCAGCCTCCATTGCAGCTTCCAGTGCATCATACGTATCTTGTGGCAGATCTGTACCACAGTGCATGATCATATCTTTCACTGCTTTTACAACAACATCAAATTCTATTTCTCTCATCTATACCCTTTAGCCAAAAAAATTCTTCTCTTTAAGTACATCGATCATACTTCTTACAGAACTCACACTTTTTGCAAATCTCTCTTTTTGATCATCATTCAATGTCATTTCAAAAAGTTTTTCAACGCCACTTGCACCAAGTGCAACAGGAACACCGGAAACCACATCAGAGTACCCGTAGTGTCCATCAAGATAGACCGCACAAGGATGGATCTGTTTCGTATCTTTCAAGATCGCTTCAACCATGATCGCTGTAGATTTTGCCGGTGCATAATAGGCTGATCCTGTTTTAAGGTAACCGACGATCTCTGCTCCACCATGCTTCGTTCTCTCAACAACTTCGCAGATTTCCTTCTCTGATAAAATATCGACCAATGGTACACCCGCAACCGTAGAGAATTTTGGCAGTGGTACCATATCATCACCATGCCCACCCATTACAGAGGCACGGATCTGACCTGCTCCATAACCGATTTTTTCAAAAATGAAGTGTGCCATTCTTGCAGAATCCAAAATACCTGCCATACCAACGACTCTCTCTTTTGGGAAACCTGACTCTTTAAGTGCCACATAGGTCATTACATCAAGAGGATTTGATACCATAATAATAATCGAATCCGGTGCATATTTTTTTACATCTGCAACAACTTCTTTAGTGATCTCTGCATTGATCATAAGCAGATCATCTCTACTCATTCCTGGCTGTCTTGGACTTCCTGCAGTGATTACAACCACATCTGATCCCGCCATTTCTGAAGCATCCTCTGCCACAGATACAATAGTATGTGATCTTGCTGCATTTGCTGCTTGTGACATATCTAATGCTTTACCTTTAGCGATCTCAGTATTTCTATCTCTTAATACAACATGGTGACATACACCATTCATAGCAAGAATAAATGCTACAGTCGCTCCAACGTTTCCTGCACCGATAACCGTTACTTTTTTACCTTTTTTCACCATTACAATCCTTTTAAGTGAGAACTATAGGGGACCCCAGAGCAAAACATAACTCATAACTTTTGTTATCAATTATGCCTTGCGATAATAGAGGTTTACATCAACCCTATGTTTGATGACACAGATGTGCCGAAAGTATCTTTTTACACTAGATAATTAAGAAGTGTTCAGAACAATGTTCTGATGAATGCGTAGAATACCGCAATTTTGTTTTATTTTGGTTACAAGCATTGTACAAAAAAAGTACAATACTTGTATAGCTAACTACTTATATAGCGTCAATAATTGCATTAAGTGTAGCAGATGGTCTCATTGCTTTAGCAGCCAACTCATCATTCGGGTGGAAATATCCGCCAACATCCTGAGGCTTACCTTCTACTTCTAGAAGCTGTGCAATGATCACTTCTTCTTTTTCATTCAATTCATTTGCAACAGAAGTGAACTTTGCTTCCAATTCAGCGTCACCTGAGTTAGCCAATGCATTTGCCCAATATTTTGCCAGGTAGTAGTGTGATGCTTTGTTATCTGGCTCACCTACTTTTCTTCCCGGTGCATTGTTGTTATCAAGGTACGCTTGGTTTGCTACATCAAGACCCGCAGTCAATGCTGCAAGTTTTGCATTTGGATTTTTTTGCTCGATCATTCTTAGTGACTCAGCCAATGCCAAGAACTCACCAAGGGAATCCCATCTTAAGTGACCTTCAGCAAGGAATTGATCCACGTGCTTAGGCGCAGATCCACCCGCACCAGTTTCGAACAATCCACCACCTGCAAGCAATGGAACGATAGAAAGCATCTTCGCTGAAGTACCAAGCTCAAGGATCGGGTACATATCAGTCAAGTGGTCTCTAAGTACGTTACCAGTTACAGCGATCGTGTTTTCACCTCTTCTGATTCTCTCATTTGTGAATCTAGTAGCATTAGTAACGTTCATGATTTTGATATCTAGACCAGCAGTATCATAATCTTTAAGGTACGCGTTCACTTTTTTGATAAGCTCTGCATCGTGTGCACGTGCTTCATCTAACCAGAATACTGCAGGGATACCTTCGATTCTTGTTCTCTCAACAGTCAATTTTACCCAGTCTCTGATCGGTATATCTTTAACTCTAGACATTCTCCAAATGTCACCTGCTTCACACTCAAAACTCATCAATTCTGTACCATCTTCTGCAGTTACAGTTACTGTACCAGCTTCAGCAAGTTCGAAAGTTGTTGGGTGAGAACCGTACTCTTCTGCTTTTTGAGCCATAAGACCGATGTTTTGCATTGTACCCATTGTAGCTACATCATATTGACCATTTTTTACACAGTCAGCCACCATCTCAGCGTGGAACATTGCGTAAGTTGAGTCTGGAATAACAGCAAGAGTCTCAAGAGCTGCACCAGTTCTATCCCACTGCTTACCACCTTCTCTTACTACTACAGGCATAGAAGCATCGATAATTACATCGTTAGATGCATTGAAGTTTGTTTCACCTTTGTCTGAATCAACCATTGCGATTTTTGGAGCATCAGCTTCAACAGCCGCTAGGAAATCAGCTTTGATCTCAGCTTCTTTTGCATGACCAGCGATTTTCTTCTCAAGATCAGACATACCAAGATTAGGGTTTACACCAAGCTCAGCGAATGTGTCTGCATGCTTAGCAAAAACGTCTGCGAAGAAGATTTCAAATGCGTGACCGAACATGATAGGATCAGAGATCTTCATCATGGTTGCTTTAAGGTGTAGTGACCAGATCAATCCTTCTGCATTAGCATCTTCGATCGTTTGCTTATAGAACGCTCTAAGTGCAGCTACAGACATGAATGTACCATCAAGTACTTCACCCTCAAGTGCATCGATAGTTGTTAACTCTTTACCGTTGAGCGCGATTGTAACTTTTTGCGCTTTATCCATAGTAACAGATTGCTCATTTCCGAAGAAGTCACCTTTTCCACCCATGTGAGCAACACGCGCTTTTGAGTTTTCAGAATATGCCTTAAGTCTGTGTGGATTATTCTGTGCAAAGTTCTTAACAGCCTTTGCTGCACGTCTGTCTGAGTTTCCTTCTCTAAGTACAGGGTTAACCGCTGAACCAAGACATACACTGTATTTAGCCTGAATCGCTCTTTCTTCATCGTTTGCCGGGTTTTCAGGGTAGTTAGGGATATCATAACCTTGACCTTGAAGCTCAGCGATACAGTCTTTTAACTGTCCTACTGATGCAGAGATGTTAGGAAGTTTAATGATGTTCCCGTCTGGTTGGAGAACAAGCTCACCTAACTTAGATAACTCATCTTCTGCAAGACCCATAGCTGCAAGTACTCT
>JBNLDB010000103.1:0-5605 GCA_050304115.1 Sulfurovum sp.
TTGGACAATGATACCGTGTTTGTTGGTCTCAAGATAGAGTTTACATGTTTTCTGCACAACATCCGTCCCATAACCGAACATACCATAACCGCCATGATAGTATGGCCAATGTCCATACCCCATGGACATTGAAGGGTAAGAGTAAATTCTGGATCTTTCATAGACATAGACTTTGTTTTTATTTGGAAGGATATAGGTACTGTCCGGATATCCTATTTTCTTAATGAGATCATTGATATCCTGTCCCACCCAGGCATTATACTTATTGACAAAATTCTGATGTGTGGCACACCCCTGTATGAACATGAGTGCCATTGCCAAAAGAGAGAGTTTGAATAAAGATTTCATAATCAATTCCTTTCTACATTGATGCATCTATGGATTATCTATCATAGTATACACTCTAAATGTAATAAATGTGTAATTTCATAGATAAATTCATATTTTAAGGATTTGAACGTTTCATTATGAGAGTTCTTAGATGCACTCTGAATGCTATAAAGTAAAGCCTATATGAACCTGTGCTATACACGATGTATCATTTACGGTGTGTTACCTTTGGGTGGTCTATAGATAATACATGAGAGTTTGGAGGATCTATTCTTTGTAGCTGTGCGGTACCAGCCTTGCGTCCTGTCCCACATTTTTTCTAAACTCCAATTCCCTTGGATCAGACCGCATGACATGAAGAAACATAAAGACATATCCACCTACTACGACAAACAAAATAACAAGAGAGAATGATATAACAGGTAAAAGCTCCATAGTGACTCCAAATATTTAATAGATCACTCATTCTAGCGTATTATCGTACAAATTACAAACTGACGTTTCATAGGAACATTGAGATTATTATATTAAAAATATGCGGAGAGTATTGTATAGAGGTAACTGCACGTATACATTTGGCAGAGACTGCCAAATGGTATGAAAATCATTTACAGAAACTATTTGGCCATTCTAAATCTAGGCAGGTTTAAAAAATCAAACTTTTCACATAAGAGATTGACATCATCATCTATAGATTCACCGATGAATATCATAATAGATTTTTCCGTATAATTCTCGAGCTCTTCGTATGAATCATTACCAAATGCGTAGTTTATCACGATAGGGTTTGGAACATCTTTTGTTTTCACGACACCTTTCACCCTGTAAATACTTTTTGGAAGTGATTTTAACACTGCATCGACATCCGAGAATGCAATATCATCTTTTAAATAAACCACTTTTTGTGTGATCGAATCTTGTACCGTATGATCAAGACGTTCATAATCTTTTGCCAATCCGATGATCTCATCGACTTTGTAGACCCCCTCAAAAACTTCCTTATGAACGATACCCTGTTGGGCTTGATTGATCACATAGTTATTAAATATCTTTTTACCTGTAAGTGTGTTCTTGATATTGTACTTTTCCTTGATCTCAATGACATCTTTCTTTACCGCTTCCAATTCATCATCGTTCACGAGGTCGGTCTTGTTAAGTACGATGATATTGGAACCGCCAATTTGATATTTAGCTGTTGAATTCTCTTTATAGGAGTCAAAGTTTTTAGAATCCACAACACAAATAACACCCTCCACAGAGATACCAAGGTTTTGAAGCGATAAAAATATAGGGAAAGGTTCAGATGCTCCTGAAGTCTCAACAAATATGATCTCAGGACTGTATTTGTTCATGATCTCTATCACACCGCTTTCAAACTCCTGTGCCAATTGACAACAGATACACCCTTCAGATATTTCAAGTACTTCACTGTGTACATTCTTCAATATATTGCCATCTACACCAATGTCACCAAATTCATTGACTATAATCGCCACTTTCTTATCAGAAAAGTGTTCTTTGACTGTATTCGTGAGCATGGTAGTTTTACCAACACCTAAAAATCCCGTAAGTATAAATGATTGTATCATGTCTGTGTGCCTTAAAATTAAATTGTAATTGTAATTGAATGGATGTTTTGTAAGTTTGTAAGATATCGTAAATAGAGTTAAATTAACAACTGTACGAGAGTACAGTTGTTAGTATATTACTTGCTTGGAGCTTCCAACATTTGTTCGAAACCTACTTCTTTACACCATTCAGCAGTTAAGTCGAATGCTGCAGATGCAGTATCAAGGTTTTTCTGGATCAAGTCCATTTTCTTTTTAAACTTTTTCTCAATAACTGAGTCAAGTGTAGCTGTACCACCTGACGCTGTATACTTTTTAAGGAATCTGTCTTTAATACCTTCTTCAATAGCAGGCTTACTAACAGTACCTAGAGCACCAAATAATGCACCTAGCATTGCCATGTTTGTAGCAAGTTCAGTACCTGCTTGGTCGATAGCAAACTGAGTAAAGTCTCTAGTAAGAACTTTTACATTTAAAGAGTCAAGGTACTTTTTATCTTCATCAGTCAAAAGATCTACATCAGAGTTGATGATAACAAGACCATTCTCTTTGATACCAGCATAAAAAGGCATTGTGTATGATTTACCCATAGTAATAACTTGTGGGTGATAGATCATAACGATATCAGGATAAATAACTTCCCCTCTATCGTAAATAGGCACTGTACCGATTCTTGTATAACTCTCAGATGGAGCCATACGTTTTTCAGCACCAAAGAATGGGTTAGATACTGCGTAGTAACCTTCTGTGTCCGCTGCAGTTGCTGCGATATGTGCCGCAGTAACCGCTCCTTGCCCACCTAGAGCGGGCATTCTGATTTTAATTGAATCTTTTGCCATTATAAAAGTCCCTCTTTTTTACATTTTTTCAAGTATTCTTCTGCTTCTGGTGAAACATGTTTGTAAGATGCAAATCTATCTTTATCTTGATCTTTCATTTCTCCAAGTCCTTCATTCGCACTTAGTCCGATCTCAAGAATACAAGGTGTATAGATATTGAGGTAAGTCGGTCCGATTTCTCTAGCAACCAAGATCGCTTCTCTAACTGCTTTAGCTACTGCTTTTGGTGCAGAACCAGTCATGTTTACAGAGTAGTGACAACCAGAAGTTTTAGCAAGTTCCCACATTGGAACTTTATCAAACTTTTTACCAGTTGGTGCCATTTTAAATACTTGACCTTTAGCCGTCATACCAGACTCTTGACCACCTGTGTTTGCATAAACTTCGTTATCGAAACAGATAGTTGTGATCTTTTCTTGTCTAAAGAATGATTGAAGTGTATAGTCAAGACCGATATCAACAGTCGCACCGTCACCCGCTAGAACAACAACATCTTTTTGTACATCCGGGAATCTCCATTCCAATACTCTTTTGATACCAGATGCAACTGCATTTTGGTTACCAAAGAGTGAGTGTACTGTATGAAGTGCAATGTGTGGGAACATCAAAGATGTACAACCAGTTGAGTTAACAATAACTGTATCCTCAGGCTTAGGCAATGCAGAAAGTACATATCTTAATGTAGCCGCTTCTGGACATCCAGCACATAATGAGTGCTCTTCAAGTAACTCTTTTGTTTCTGGAAGTTCTTTAATACCACGAGGTCTTTCCTGATTTTGAGCCCATGTCGCATTTTCTTCAAGCTCAATGATCTCTTTTGGCATAATATCTCTAAATTCTGGATTGATTTTATATATATCAAGTGACATTTTATGCTCCTTTTCCAGGGTTAATAACTTCATTAACCTCTTTAATGATTGCTTCAGCAGGTAAGCTCATACCACCCGCAACTCTTGGTCCTGCGTGAATGTTAACATCAACTTTTCCATAAAGCTTAGCTTTAACTTCATTTGCCAACCAACCCACAACGTTGAATTCTGGAACAAATACATGCTTAATACCATCAAGTGCTTCTATAAGCTCTTCTTCTGGGAAAGGTCTGATCGTTCTTAGCTTGATAACTTTAGATTTGATACCAAGTTTCTCTAGCTCTCTTTGACCCTCTTTTGCTTGGTTAGAAGCAGTACCACAAGTAACAAATGCAATTTCAGCATCTTCGTTACCAGTAACATGTACCAATCCTTGAAGTAGGTGTCTAGCGTATCTTTTAGATCTTTCAACAGCAGATCTGATCTCCCACTGCCAAGATGCATGTGTAGCATAAGAGATATAGTTAGACTTCATAACGAATGGATCTCTTAGGAATCTTCCTGGAGGCATCTCAGAGTCTATTGGAGGTAGTGGAGCCGCATATGGATCATATGGATGAAGTGCAATATCATCATCCGGTAGTTCAACAGCTTCACGAGTGTGAGACACGAAGAATCCGTCTACTGCTGTAATAATTGGAACGTGAACATCTGGTTGCTCTGCAACTGTGAACGCTGCCAATGACATATCAAATAGCTCTTGTACGTTTTCTGCATACCAGATCATACATCCAGTCTCTAGAAGGTATTGTACTTCCAAGTTGTCTGGCTGAATAGTAAGTGGGGAGTTAATACCACGTGCCATTAGTACCAGTTGCATTGGAGCTCTTGTACCTGACCACTGTGCAAAGTTTTCCATTGCTCTAAGTGTACCAGGACCTGAAGTAGTTGTAATTGTTCTAGCACCTGCCATTGAACATCCTGCAACCTCAGACATTACACCAAATTCATTTTCACCACGGAAATAAACACCAACATAACCTTCAGCCCAAAGCTCACCGATAAGGTGCGCTGCTTCAGATTGTGGTGTAATTGGGTATGATACAGAAGCATCAACCGTTGCACGTTTAACAGCTTCTTTTAAAACCTCAGAACCAGTCATGAAGTGCTTAGTTCTAGGAGCTTCAAAAAGCATATGGTCTATAGAAACTAGTTTTTGTCCAGACCAGTTGTGTGTTTTAGTCATATCAGTAATTTTACTCATTCTTATCTCCTACTTTCCCAACTCAGCTTTTACTTCTTTAGCGATCTTGATGAATTTTTCAAGTTCGTGAGAGTGCTGGTCTCTTAATGTAGCCATTGCATCTTCATGCCCTGACAAACCACAGATCGCGATCGTATAACAATCCGTCTCTGCTCTTACAATTTTTAATGCGACATTCGCATAGTGACAGTGAACACCAATGAAAATTGCAGCTTTAATGTTATTATGCCAAATTGTTAAATTCGGGTGATTTGGGTTGATCTCAACTTCAGCATCAATTTTAGGATACTTTGGTCTGTAATCATACATTGGAATCATTTTAGCGTTAAGAACTTCTGCCATCTCTTTGATAAGCTTTGCTTTTGCCTTAGCTTCTTCATTCCAACCATATAATACTTGAGGACCAGGGAAAATAGTTGCATTTTCACTTGTCAACATCACTCTTGCAATTTCTCTCATTGCAACTTCTTCATCAACCACATCTTCCAACAAAAGTGCTTTTCCTTCTGGTGGTGTGATATTACCTTCATACGTAGCCGTAGGATACGGTGAATAATACGCAGGACCTTGGTTTGCCATAACTACTCCTAATTAAAATTTAAATTAAATCTAGACTCTAGACTTACTCTTCGTGACCAGCCATTTCCATCGTAATACAATTACGATCAAGCATGTCAGAACAAACGTATACACAAAGTGCACAACCTTTACATCTATTTTCATCTACCCAAGATGTGTTCCTCTCTTTATCGAACATAAGCGTATTCGCCTCTGGACAATACAAGGTACACGTGT
>JBNLDB010000104.1:0-5580 GCA_050304115.1 Sulfurovum sp.
TTTGTTTTCATTGTATTCCCCTTAAAATATGTATATGAAAAAAGGGAGAAAAAGTAGATAAAAAGTGATACATGATGTATCAAAGTAGATTATATACGATTCTCTTCCCTACGCTGGTATTATCCAGTTCAAGTTCAACGGGTCAAGCTTTTGAGCTATCTCAGCTTAGATCCTAAAAGATCCAGCACCCCGAGAGATTGATGACTACTTATACTGGAAATAAGCTATCATAATGCTTAAATCGGCGTAGAGAAGAGTTATATTAATTAAACTGATGCCAAAAAGGTGTACCGACAGTAGGTGTGGAAGGTGAAGCGAACTCACGCTCCTTCATCACGCCTGCTTCATACCCCAAACGTCCAGCCTCAACAGCCAATCTGAAAGCATCTGCCATTTTTACCGGGTCCTGTGCCAAAGCTATGGCAGAGTTAAGCAGAACTCCATCATATCCTAGCTCCATCGCCTGTGTCGCATGGGAAGGCTTTCCTATACCTGCATCAACGACCAGCTGTAGGTCTGGAAATTGCTTACGAATGGCAATCAAGTTGTCCGGGTTCATCAATCCTTTTCCAGAACCTATCATAGAACCCCACGGCATAATGATCTTACATCCCACATCTGCCAAACGCTTTGCAACGACCAGATCATCTGTGGTATAAGGGAAGACTTCGAACCCTTCTTTTATGAGGACTTCGGCTGCCTTCACCGTCTCAAACGGGTCTGGCTGTAGATTGTACTGATCTCCTATGACTTCAAGTTTTACCCAATTCGTACCAAAAACCTCTCTTGCCATCTGTGCGGTAGTAATGGCCTCTTTGGCAGAGTGCGAACCTGCTGTATTGGGTAGAACCTCTATCCCTAGGGATTTGATAATATCCCAAAACGGGTTACCATTCCCCTCACCGGCTGCTTGTCTTCTCAAAGACACAGTAACGATCTGTGCACCTGAAATTCTGATCGCATCTTCCATATTGGCCGGACTTGGATAAAGTGCAGAACCAATGAGCAGTCTGCTGTTTAACGTTTTTCCACCTATGTTCCATGTGTTGTTGTTTTCTAACTTTTTGGTCATTTTACCCACCTTGTACGGGAGCTAGGATATCGATCGTATCTCCCTCTTTTATAATTGTCTCATCATACTTGGCAATGGGAACAAAAGTCGTATTAACAGCGACAGCAAAACCTTTGACCTTGTATTCAAGTGCTTCTATCATCTGACTTACATTTAAATTTGTTTCAAGCTCTTTTACTTCACCATTCACTGATACTTTTATCATTTGTTCACTCCTCCATTTAACGCTTCTTCCACGACTGCCGGTGCCAATAGATAGCCATGCCGATACAACCCATTGATACGCGTCATTTTTTCACCATGCTCAATCTTTGGTAAATTATCTCTGAGTGCCGGACGACAATTTGTCAGCATATTGACAATACGTGCTTCTGCAAACCCTGAGTGCATACTATAAACTGCTGAGAGTAATTCCAGACTTGAACGTACGGACATAGGACTTTTATCTTCGCTCTCTATCTCGGTCGCACCGATCACATACCTGTTATTGGGTCGTGGGACGATATAGATCTTATAGCGTGGGTGCAGCATACGTGTAGGTCTGCTGATCTTTACCTCAGGCGCATCCAACCAGAATACCTCACCGCGTACACCACGTAAACCTTCAATGACCTCTTGCGCACCCAACCCTCTCGCATCAAATACCCAATCAAATGTGTTACGCTCATCCCCAACTGTAATCGTGCCCTCTGAGATATCGGTCACTTTCGTCTCTTGGTGCCACGTCACATCCGGGTGTGCAAGCAGATAATCACTTGACGCTTTCATAAAACGTTGTGCATCCACCTGTCCCTCATGTGGTATAAAGAACGCTTTGGCATGTTGCTCCAGATCTGGTTCAAGTTCCTTGATCCCAGCTCTATCCAAAAGTTCTATTTCTGAAGCCTCTGCCACCTTCGACTTTAATGTATCGATAAAATGATCCAATTCATTATAATCCTGTGGATGCGCGGTAATGATACTGCCTTCCTGCTGATAGGCATCTGCAATACCGATCTGTTCCAGCAAAGCTGGCCAAAGCGTAATAGAACGATTTCCATGATCAAAAATAACAGACTCCGCACTTTCTAATTCAGCAAAGACAGCAAGCATACCAGCAGCAGTGATCCCTGCTGGCTTATCACCATAAGCTGTGTCTTCATCAAAAAGTGTAACCGTGTGGCCATGTTGCAGTAGGTTAAGTGCCAGCACCCTACCTACCAAACCAGCACCTGCAATACCTATATTCATCTTCTTACTTTTCTTCTATCTTAGATGCTTCAACATAAACTTCTGAACCCATCTCTTTAAACTTCATGGACATTTCATCCATCCCTTGTTTCTTGGCAGTCTCTACATCTGTACCTAAACTATCTGCATACTCACGTACATCTGCAGAAATTTTCATAGAACAGAACTTTGGTCCACACATTGAACAGAAGTGGGCCACTTTAGCTGCTTCCATAGGAAGTGTTGCATCATGGTAATCTCTTGCGCGCTCAGGATCAAGACCGATATTGAACTGATCTACCCATCTAAACTCAAATCTTGCCTTACTCATCGCATCATCTCTTGCACGTGCACCAGGGTGTCCTTTAGCAACATCTGCAGCATGTGCAGCGATCTTATAAGTAATCAATCCTTCTTTTACATCTTCTCTGTTTGGAAGTCCCAAGTGCTCTTTCGGAGTTACATAACAAAGCATCGCACATCCGTACCAACCGATCATTGCGGCACCGATCCCTGATGTAAAGTGGTCATACCCAGGAGCGATATCAGTCGTTAACGGCCCAAGTGTATAGAATGGCGCTTCATGACACCACTCAAGTTGCTTATCCATGTTCTCTTTGATCATGTGCATTGGCACGTGCCCTGGACCTTCGATGATCGTTTGTACATCATGTTTCCAAGCAATTTGTGTCAAACGTCCCAGCTCTTTAAGTTCAGCAAACTGTGCTTCATCATTTGCATCTGCGGTACTTCCCGGACGTAATCCATCACCTAGAGAGAAGGTCACATCATACGTTTTCATAATTTCACAGATCTCTTCAAAGTGTGTGTTAAGGAAGTTCTCCTGGTGATGATGGATCATCCATTTTGCCATGATCGCTCCACCACGAGAGACGATCCCAGTCACACGTTTTGTCGTCATCGGTACATGGTGCAGTAAAAGCCCCGCATGGATCGTAAAGTAGTCTACCCCTTGTTCTGCCTGTTCAATGAGTGTATCTCTGAACACTTCCCAAGTCAGATCTTCAGCAATACCGTTTACTTTCTCAAGTGCTTGATAGATAGGCACCGTCCCGATAGGTACCGGAGAGTTACGAAGGATCCAGTCACGTGTCGTGTGAATGTTTTTACCGGTTGAAAGATCCATCACTGTATCTCCACCCCAACGTGTTGACCATACCATCTTCTCTACCTCTTCAGCGATACTTGATGTCGTTGCTGAGTTACCGATGTTTGCATTTACTTTTACAAGGAAATTACGCCCGATGATCATCGGTTCAACTTCCGGGTGGTTAATGTTACAAGGGATAACTGCACGACCCGCAGCTACCTCTTGACGTACAAATTCCGGTGTGATCACTTCTGGCAGGTTTGCACCAAAACTCTCACCTTTGAGTCTTGCTTCTCTTTCTTCATCTTGAAGGTACGCTTCATTCATCGCTCTGTCTTGGTTTTCACGAATTGCGATGAACTCCATCTCTGGGGTAATGATCCCCTGTCTTGCGTACCAAAGTTGAGAAACATTTTTCCCTTTTTTTGCACGAAGTGGTGTACGTACAAGACCTTTGGCTCCTGCTGTGACGAACTCAAGTTGTTCGTCAGTGTTGTAACCATTGTCTTCAGGCGCCATAATGCGTCCTTCATACTCTTCTACATCACCGCGTCCTACGATCCACTCTTTACGGATCGCAGGGATTCCCTGACCTACATCAATATCTACAGTTGGGTCTGTATAGGGACCAGAGGTATCGTAGACTCTCAGTTTTGATTCATCACCCAAAGTGATCTCACGTACCGGTACTCTGATATCTTTATGTATTTCACCCTTAAGATACACTTTTTGAGACGCAGGAAATGGGTCTCTGGTTAAAAGTTCATTGGATGTTGTTAATGTGTCTTTATATGCTTTTGTCATAATATTCCCTTAAAATGTTATATTTAGGGAAGAGGTGTAGAAATTAATGAAGTCATAAATAAAAGAGCCTACTAGGCATAATATTTATAGTTAATAATTAGATACAAGTCTCTTCCTTACGCTGGTATTGTCCAGTTCAAGTTCGACGGGTCAAGCAATTGCTATCTCAGCTAAGCATCAGATATGTTCCCATAAATGATCAAAGCTCCCCGAGAGGTTGAAGCCGTACTATAGTGTAAAGATGATAAAAATAAGCTTAATTGAGTGTGTAAGATGTGGGGGGGAATAGATGTATAAAAGAGTTAAAAATAGTTTTAGAATGTACCCTTTAGTAGGCCAGAAAAGACCTGACCCACCGCTGGATATATGCGTCTACTTAGAAAGTATACGTTACACCTACATTGATAGCATCAACAGTCACATCTTGTTGGACGGCAACATTATCAAATCCTGTATCATCATACAGATTTGTATAGTCTGCAAAGATACCGATATTTTCAGTCACTGCATAGTTTGCACCTAGGCCCCATTGGAAACCACTTTCTGAAAATGAAGGACCTTTGTCAAATGTAGTTTCTCCGTATCCAAGCAATGCGTATACATTAGCATTCCCAAACGGATACATCGGCTTCGCATAGATAGCAACATTTTCAAGACAATCAGTTAAACCGGCATATCTAGCCTCTACACCGATATATGGATTGAAGTTGTAACCTGCCAGTAAAAGTGTTGCATCACCATCGTGCTCACCAAAGTTCCCTGAAGCATCTAAATTTATATATGCATACCCTGCACCTACATAAAAAGATCCCGTTGACTCATCAACTTCCGGTATAGTAACTTGAGGTTCTACCGGAGTAGTGAAATCCCCACCTGCAAATGCGAATGTATTCATTGCCAACAGAGCAACGATCGAGAGTGAAACTTTTTTCATTTTTTTCCTTATATTTTAAATTCTTAGAAAAGTGGTGATATTATATCAATTAATATTAAAATGTCAAGTGAGAAATGCTATTTTTATCATTTTCTGGCTAAAAGCCGATCCCCGTTCCTTTTGAAAAAGGTAATGACTGCCTATTCTTCCGTCTTCATATCGACCAGTTCAGCCAGGAGCTCTTCTATCTCTTCTTCTTCAAGTTCATTACGACCAAGCTCTTCTATGATAGCAAAACATTCTGTTCGCATCTCTCTCATCTCTTCGAGATCTTCTTTTTGTTCCTTAGAAGCAGATTTTGCTTTGTCTATGGCTGCAAAAAGTTCGTCAATAGCTACTTCCAGATCAGGGATGATCTCAAGTTCTAACAGGTTTTTGAGTTTTTCTGCTGGTGTCATTGTGTTGTCCATATGTTTATTTTTATGTATTGTAGCGAAATAAATGTGTAAT
>JBNLDB010000105.1:0-5571 GCA_050304115.1 Sulfurovum sp.
TCCCTCTTTATCGAGAAGATGCTTTTTAACGGATTTAAAGTGAAAGCACAAAAGAAGATAGAAGCAATGGAGGACCTTATCGTCGTAGGTATCACAGCGAGTTACGGAAAGACGAGTATCAAAAACTATATAGAGCATTTGCTCAAAGCCAAGTACAAGACCTATGCCACACCGCGCTCTGTGAATACACTTGGCGGTATCATGAAAGATATCAATGATGACCTGACTGCTGACACAGAGGTCTATGTCGTTGAAATGGGTGCAAGAGGAGAGGGTGACATCGCTGAGATCAGTACTTTTGTCAACCCTCATTATGTGGTAGTCGGAAAGATAGGTCCTGCACATATAGAGTACTTTAAAACAATGGAAAACATCCGTAATACCAAGATGGAGATCCTCAAAACAGAGAGACTCAAAGAGGCGTGGGTCCATGAAAGTGCCAGGGTCAAACCTGAATCTAATGTGCACACGTTCGGTACGAAAGAGAACTTGGACATACGGACCAAAGAGGCTGCTCCTGAGTATATTATAGAAGATGTCCAGGCAACTCTGGAGAGTACAAGCTTTACACTCGGTGGGGTAAAGTATTCAGCAAGCATTCTGGGCGCATTTAACGCGATGAATTTGGCAGCGGCAGTACTCGTAGCCAAAGAGCTGGGACTCAGTGATGCGCAGATACAAGAAGGTCTTTCTACACTTAAAGCAGTGGATCACAGACTGCAGCGTATCGATGCGGGCGGGAAAGTGATCCTTGATGACAGTTTCAACGGAAATATCGATGGAATGATGGCTTCCTTCGGTCTGGCAAGTACGTATGAAGGGCGTAAAGTAGTGATCACCCCGGGACTTGTGGAAGTGGATGATGCACTGAACGTTCAAGTGGCACAAAGAGCCAATGAAGTGTTTGATGTCGTAGTGGTAACAGGAGACTTGAACTATGCGATATTTAAAGAGTATGTAGATCCTGATAAATTGGTCAAACTTGCCACCAAAAGTGAAATGGAAGCAATGCTTGTCGAGCAGACACGTCCGGGAGACTTGATACTCTTTGCAAATGATGCTCCGAGTTTCGTCTAAACGCTTAGGAGCTCATCCATTTTAAAAAGAGTTCATGGCTTGCACTCTTGATAAGGATGCCTTCGACACCATTTTGCTTTGTTTTGGTAACCGTAAACCCTTCTTTCACGGTTTTATGCAATCGTTTTCGCACATAGCTGTGTATGGATTGTCTACATTCACTGGGTGTTGTAGAAATGTTTGAAAAGATACGTGTATCAGCACTTCTTTTCAGTTCACCTGAGATAGGGTTACATCCGTCAAAGCCGCTTAATTTCATATGCTTTGCATCAAAATCCAAAATGGCTCTCGCTTGACGTACTTCTTTCCCATCCATGGTACGCAAGTGCCAATTCCCATTAAGATCATCGAGGTCAAGTGACTTCGTTTGTGCTGTGAGTTGACTGGTAGCTAATGATACCAATAGTGTAGTAATAAGTGTTTTCTTATAAAGCATTTATAACTCCCCATATTATATAGTATAATAGAATTTTACATTGAAATGATTAACGGAGTGTGTATGAGAACAATTTTATATTTTATTGCAGTCGTATCGCTATTGCAGGAGACACTTTTTGCTACAGATATCAAGCTTACAGAAAAACAAGCCAATTACATCGCCCAGAAAGTATGGCAGAACGAAGGTGCAGGGCTTGATAAGTATCTTGTACACTGGAATGAGGGGGAAGATTTTGCCTCCGTAGGTATAGGGCACTTTATCTGGTTCCCTAAAGGGCATACAGAACGTTTCAGAGAGGTTTTCCCTATGGTACTGGCCTTTATGGAAAAGAGGGATGTCGAGATGCCTGATTGGCTTAATTCCAAGACAGACCTGCCATGGAGTACCAAAGAGGCATTTTACGAGGCGAAGAAGTCTCAGAGTAAAATGTATATGGAGTTGTTCACGTTCCTTAAAAATACCATGCCGGAACAGGCAGCGTTCATGGCCCATCGTTTAAGTGATGCCTTGCCTCAAATGCTGGAGACCATTGAGAACCCTGAAAAGCAGGAACGGATCAAAGCACGGTTTAATGAAGTGATGTATCATACAGACGGCTCGATCAACGAACGAGGGCTTTATGTTCTTTTGGACTATACCAATTTCAAAGGTGAAGGGACACTTAAGAGTGAACGTTACAAAGGTCAGGGGTGGGGACTCCTCCAGGTGCTTGAACATATGGACCCGGATGAACCGAACAGACTCAAAGCGTTTGCCGAGTCGGCTAAAGCCATGTTGAGTAGACGTATAAAGAACTCTCCTCCTGCACGTGGTGAAGAGCGTTGGCGAAAAGGGTGGAATGTCCGGCTGGATACGTATTGGAAATAGTTTAGAGTTCGATAGTATGCTTTTTAAACTTGTGCAGCTTTTTTTGGGCTTTATGCAGTAACTTCATTTGCTTCTTTGATGTCTTACCCAGGAGTCGCTTTTCAAGTTCCCGGCACTGCGATATACTTTTTTTCTTGGCGTTAAAATAGTCGTGTAGCAGTGTGTGCTGATTCACCATATCATTGAAATCTCCAAGTATGGTTTGCAGTTTTTTACCCTTTTCAATCATCTTTTCGATCTTTTCCTCTCCAAAGATATGTTGGAACTCTTCAAGGAGGTAACGAAATTTTTTCAGTGATATCCTGATCTTATGCAGTTTTTTATCACTAAAGTGCTTTTCCAAAGTATCGATCCTTTGTATAATCTTCAGGTGTAGCTCTTTGATCACCTTTCTGGCCATCTCTTGCATAGTGCCACTCTCATTCTCAGGAGTGCGAAGTGTGTCGCTCTTCAGGGCAAGTTGGTAGGTATGCACAAAATCCTCAAATGTTTTTCCTGTGAACATTTCTTCTATCAGGTGTTGTTCACGTGCTTGTTGTGCTTTGATATCTTCTTGAATGACCTCATGGTCTCTATCGACCTCTTTTAAACGCTCTTTGATCACATCAAGGTCACGTTTCCGGTTCGTCTGTGTTGCAAAATCACTGAGGTTTTGATAGAAGTATGTAAATTGGTCTTCGGGAAAGAGAAAGCTGAACTCTTTTAAAAAAGCCCTGGATTTTCTGATATTGACTCTCAGTTGGTGCAGGTCCTCTTCCTCGTCATATAAGAGGATACGTTCTTTGTAAAAGAGTATAGAGAGAAGAAATTTGTATAGGATGACGCGAAGCGCATCAATGGGTGATTGATCAGAGATAAAATAGGCATCAAGTTCCTCCATACTTTTTGTCTCAAGGTCTTTAAAGATGGAATCATTAAGTCGATATTCTTTTTCTATCTTTTTCACTCGTTTCCTTGGGTAAGCTTTTATAAATTTACTTTTTCCATTTAAAGGTAAAAAACCTCACTGCAACCTAATATCAATTTTTTACTTTCGTTTTTATTTATTATCATTGCACATGCATACACTGCTTATTTAAACTGCATATTAAGACCGACAAATACCTGCCAAAGTGTCTGTCTGTCTCCTTCATGCGCTACAGAAAACTGGGGTTCTATGAAAAGGTTATAGACGACTTTGTCTTTTTTGATCACTTTTCCCATACCAATGCCAAGAGGTACATTGTAATCGTTGTTTTTAAAGTTATATATCCAGATAGGCGCTGCACGAAGATAGTTTCCCTGACCGAGCTGGAGAAATGCAAAGGGCTGGAATGCTCCGACATTCACATCACTGCGGTCATCATCACCTGCAAAACTGCCCTGCCAGGTCAATAGGTACCCGTATTGAAACTTTCGTGAAGTGGCATTAAAAAGAACATTCGCTAAACCAGCTGACCATTTTTCACTTCCCAGTGCATCGTTACTTGCTATGGGCATAGTGATCTGAGGACCGATCCCAAAGCTCACTCCAGGCTTGCCAGTATCTATTAGATACGCTGCAACAATGTTTAAGTCGCCGACACCGGTTTTTTTATCTCCATTTGGAAATGTGGGGAAGGTATTAATAGGCAATGAAGCACGCATAATCCAATTGGTTTCTCCAATAGAAAACGGTTTTGCATAGCGAAACCAAAATTGATTTGCAGTCTTATCTGTTCCACTCAGATCACCCATATAGTAATCATGGAGATTGAATACCGTCAAGTTCGCTAAGGGGTTGTTGGCTTGGGTTGCAGCATGGTCTTCTTTTTGAGCACACAAGCCCGTGAACAAAGCAGCAATGGTTAAAGGCACTCCGATGATTTTACGCAGTTTCACAGTATCACCCTCTTTATTTCTATTTTTTCACTTCTCTTCATAGGTAAGCTTGTATAATTTCACTTTTTTAATTTAAACACAGAAGGATCTTCAACTCCTATAAATATATTATAAGTAGGACCATGTTCCCCAGCGATTTCGAATTCATGTTTACAATCCAGATCGAGATTCTTTGCATAGGATTCTATAAGGTCAACGACTTCTTTCTTTTTTGTAATGAACTCAATTACTTTGTCACCCTCATAACCTAAGAAACTCTTAACATAATCGATATCGAGTTCGATCGCGTATTTAATGAGACTCTTCATATTTGCCTGTAACATAGCAATCCTTTTTCATCAATTGTAACATAATTTATGAGAATATATTTAACTTTAGAGCGTGGGCAAAAGGGATAACGATGAAGTCAAGCAACCCCTCATCACAAAAAAGATAAAATTTAACAAAAATATTCAAAAGAGACACTTTATATGTACCTTCAATCTTCCTACTATCTGGATCGTATCTCTAAATATGCAGGTGCTATAGCGGCATTTCTAGTGGTGCTTCTCTCTTTACTGGTAGCCTACGATGCAGCGATGCGTTACCTTTTTTCAGAAGGGTCGATCGCGCTTCAGGAGGTAGAATGGCATCTTTTTGATGTGATATTTCTATTGGGATTGACCTATGCGCTTAAACATGACAAACATGTAAGAGTAGACATCTTTTTTGAACGCTATAGCAAAGAGGGCAGGGATATTGTACAGATACTCTCCATGCTCTTTCTTGTGATCCCTTTTTCACTGGTTTTTTTGTATGATGCCATAGAGATGCTGACACAGAGTTATCTGCAACATGAGATATCGAGTGATCCTGGCGGGTTGACACATCGTTACCTTATCAAGGGTGTGTTGGTGCTCTCTTTCATACTGCTTATACTCCAGGCACTCAGTGAAATGCTGAAAGCCTTTGGCAGACTGGAGCGTCAAAACAATCTCCTGCGTATCTTGGGGATCACTATAGTACTTGGCGGACTGGTCTATACGGCGGATCACTATGATATGGCCTATTGGTTCGATCCTATACTTTTAATGTTCGCTTTGACATTGTTCCTGCTGATGGCAGGTTTTCAAGTTGCCTTTGTATTTGCCGGTGTGGCACTGCTTTTTGCCACGATCTCCAATGAAGTAGGGTTGAGCGTACTTGAGATGCTGCCTTACAGGACGTATGGCATTATGGGTAATGCTACACTAATGGCTGTACCACTCTTTATCTTTATGGGGTTGATACTCGAAAAATCCAAGATGGCAGAAGGTCTGTTGCTCTCTATGGGTAAACTCTTTGGTTCG
>JBNLDB010000106.1:0-5539 GCA_050304115.1 Sulfurovum sp.
AGCCATGATACCAGGTGCTTTTTCTTCGATAAATCTATGTTCAGCTGCTTCAACTGCACCTTTACCGTCAATTGGCTCACCAAGTGGGTTCACAACTCTACCCATGAGGCCGTCACCTACTGGTGTTTTAAGAAGGTCTCCTGCTCTTTTAACGCTCATACCTTCTTTGATACCTGCACTTGAACCAAGAACAACAACACCAACGTTTGCTTCTTCAAGGTTTAATACAAGTCCTCTAGCACCATTATCAAACTCTACAACTTCACCGGCCATAACATTGTTAAGACCATATACTGTTGAAATACCGTCTGCGATACCTACTACTTTTCCTACTTCATTGATGTCAACATCAATTTCAAAATTCTCAATTCTTTCTTTGATGATCGAACTTATCTCATCTGCTTGCAATTTAACTGCCACTGATACTCCTTTCTATTAGATAACTACAAAGATTTCTTAATGAAATCAATTAACTGTTCTTTAACTCTCTGCTTAGAGAAGTTTACCTCTATACCCAAATCATCGACTGAAACACGTACCCCGTCAAAGTCACTTTTTTCTTGTCTCAATTTGATCATTGAACCTGTATACTTTTTAAGTGTCTCTTCAAGATTAGCAACTGCTGCTTCATCCAGTGATGATGCACTTTTCAATACACCCTCATACTCGTTTGAAGCTCTTTGCTGATCTGAATTCAATACTTTTGTGATCGCAGGGATAAGATCAAGTCTTCCGTTCTCACCTAAAATCTTAATGAAGTTCACAAGTGTTGCATCACCTTCACCCAGTGCAGACAAGATCATTGCTGTCTTATCTTCACTTGAAATGATAGGAGATGTCAATGTTGACTTGATCTCTGTACTGCTTACTACTTCACTAAGTACATTAAGTACTTCTAAAACACCCGCGAGGTCTTTAGATACAGAAGAAAGTGCTTTCGCATATCTTTTAGCAATTAATTCTTCCATTATGCCACCTTCTTAGAAATAATTTCAACAACTTTAGTTTCATCTAACATGATGTCATCTGCTGTAATATTCTCACTCAAGATCTCATCGATGGTTTCTCTTGCTGCTTTTCTCTCTTCTAAGGACATTTTCTCTTCAAGTTGCTTGTCTAAAAGCGCCAATTCATTTTGGTTTGCAGTTGCGATCTTTTCAGCTAAGAGGATCGCTTCTGCTTTGGCATCAGCAAGAATTTCTTCTGCTCTCTTTTGGCTTTCATCTAAACGATTCTGCGCTTCTTTTTTCTCATCTTTCGCTGCTTGAAGCTTCTTTTCGATCTCATTCAATTGCGTTGCAATATCTTCACTTCTGCCTTTAAAAAAGTTTTTGATCGGATTTGCGATCAAATAATAAAGCAAAGCTGCAAAGATCGTAAAGTTGATCACTCTTGGCCAAAAGTCTGACTCTCTACCGGTTTGAGCAAAGTAACGGCTTGACTCTGCATCACCACTGGCCAAAAGCACAGCAGGTATTACAAGCAAAGACAATAGTACTATTTTTTTCATCTTCATCCCCTTCCTATAATTTGCTAAATTTAGCTTTTAGGCTCTCTTTAAATAGAGGCATTTGAGAAAGAAGAGAGTTTTTAAGGTTCTCTTTGTCAGAGTTTAGCTTTTCTACGAATTTGTTATACTCAGTTTCTAATTCATTTTGTCTAGTCTCAATTCGACTTGCAGCCAATGTTTTTTCATCATCAATTGCTTTCTGTCTGATCCCCGCAGCTTCATTTTTAGCATTGCTAATAATTTCATCTGCCTTTGCATTTAGTTCGTCACTGTTACCGCTAAGACCTTTTGCAGCTTCCAAATCTTTTGCTATCGAATGATCTCTATCATCCATAAACTTCACCAATGGTTGAAATAGCATATTATTTAGAAGAACAAGAAGGGTTAGAAACAAAGCCAATACGAACAACATCAATGGTAAATGTATGTCAAGCATTAAAACTCCTCATGTAATTTCGCGTAATTTTAACATTATTGACATGAGGATATGATTAAAATTTCAGAGTATTTTAAATATAAAGAGGATTTGTAGATTTTATTTCAAAATTGTTTCAAAATGTATTTATTTGTTGTTGTTTGTCTCTATTTGTAGCAAAAAATTTTCAACTTCTTTTTCGTTATCAAAACTAATTTCAATACTTTTTGCTTTTAACTTATATTTAAAAGGAAGATTCTCTGCAAATAGATCAGCATATTTGTCCAGAAACTTTGCAGTTGTCACTTTAGGTGCAGCTGTAGAAACATTCTCTTTATGGCTCTTCACCATATTTTCTGTATCACGTACACTGAGTTTTTGACCAATGACACTGTCGATCACAACTTTTTGTTTCTTCTCATCAAGTCCGACCAGGACCTTTGCGTGTCCCTGTGATATTTTTCCCTCTACCAGTTGCGTTTGTGCATAAGAAGAGAGGCTGAGAAGACGCATGGTATTAGTGATCTGTGAACGGCTTTTGTGCACGATAGAAGAGAGGTCATCATGTGTGATATTATGGACCTCTATCAACTCAGCATAAGAGTTTGCCAATTCGATGGCATTGAGGTTCTCTCTTTGTATATTTTCAATCAGTGCAAGCTCACGGAGTCTTATCTCATCAATATCCACATTGGCAATAATAGCCTTGATCGTGGCAAGTTTTGCAAGTTTATGTGCTCTAAGACGACGCTCACCGGCTATAAGAAGATACCCGTCTTCTTTTTCTATCACAACGATAGGCTGAAGCAGTCCATGCTCTACAATAGAGTCGCTTAACTCTTTGAGGGCCTGTTCATCAAAATGTTTACGTGGCTGAAAAGGGTTTGCAGCAATGCTTTCAACAGCAATATCTTCTACCTTGGCACCTTGAGATTCAAGCTCAAAACTGTCAATATTGCTTAAGTCCCTTTCATACGCCTCTTCTACCTCAGAAAGGATCTCTCCCAGTCCCCTGCCTAATGCCATACCTAACCTCTTGCTATCACTGTTGCTAGATCCCTATAGGCAACAGAACCTTTTGAACTTCCCGCATATGAAGTCACTGGTTTACCAAAACTCGGACTCTCTGCGATCTTGACATTTCGTGGTACAACAATACACCCTTTTCCTTTTTTAACGTGGAAAAGTTTGTCTTTAAAATGGTGACTTAGATCTGCAAGCACCTGTTTGGAAAGATTATTCTGACCTGAATACATCGTAGGCAAGAAACCTTTGATCTTGAGTTTCGGATTGATCGTTTTTTTCAAAAGTCCTACTGTATTAAGTAGCTGTGCCAATCCTTCCAATGCAAAAAACTCACACTGGATCGGTATGATCACAGAATCAGATGCACTCAAAGCATTAATGGTAATAGGACCTAATGCCGGAGGTGAATCTATAATGATAAAATCAAATTTCGAAGCGACCTCTTGAAGTTTTCCTTTCAGGAACAACTCTCTGTTTTTTGCATTAGGGTTATAAAACTCTTTTTCTATACCGACCAACCCAATGTTAGAAGGCACAAGTTTAAGATTTTTAACATCTGTTTTCAGGATCACTTCTGAAAGCTTTTTACTTCCTATCAGTACGTGATAGATATTATATTCATAATCCCCTCTGCTGAAACCTAAACTTGTGGTTGCATTCGACTGTGGATCAATGTCAAGAAGAAGGACTTTCTTCCCTTTTTCAGCCAAAGAGGCTGCCAAATTCACTGCTGTTGTTGTTTTTCCTACGCCACCTTTTTGGTTGGCTATACTAATTATCTCACTCATCGTAAACTATACACCCTCTTCCCCTCAATAATTAAAGAACCGTCATCACATAACATCGCATCCGACAGGCTCTTTTTATCGTTTTCAATATGAACAGAAAACTTTCTACTTAGCTCAAATTCTATCTCATACTCTCTAAAAACTTCCTTCCATGTTGGAAATTTTTCAAGTGCCAAAAGATAATTTTCCAGTAATTTTTGGGCTGAAATATCGCATCCTAAGGCCCTATAGCCGTTTTGAGAATTTTTTAAATTTATTCCCATTCCACATACTAACGTATTTTTGAATTTATTTGTAATTGTTCCGCCTATTTTTTCATCATTTATATAAAAGTCATTGGGCCATTTTAACCAGATATTTTTATCAAGTGTCTCAAGCGTTTGTTTCATGATAAAAGAGAAATAGATGGAAGCAGATCCAAGCGGCAGATCTTTCGGCAGATCATCCAAATTCACTGCAATGGAAGCAAAAAAGTTTCCCTCTCCCCCTGACCAGGAATTGTTACGGCTTCCGATACCCGAATGCTGTTGATTTGCGATCACTGCCAAAGGGGCTTGCAGGTTTTGCTTCTTTAATTGTTCTAAAAGATACTTCTGTGTAGAAGCAAGTGTATCAAATGATACTATCTCCAACTTTCAGCCCCCTTCCTACACAATATGCTTTGGCTGACATAGCCTTTTTTGATGCAGGCTGGATCGTTTCAACTTTCAAAGATCCTTTCACACATCCAACTACGACACTCTCATTGATAAAAGAGAGGATCTCAAATGCCTTGTTATGCGACCCTGTATCTACCAGAGAAAGACCGTCAAATTTTGTACCATTGGCAGCAAATATACCTGGCCAGCCTTCAAATGCGCGGTATTTATTATAGATAAGAGTTGCATCTTCGAAATCTACTTCGCCATCACTCTTTTTGATCTTTTTACAAAGTGTTGCCTCCGCTTCATTTTGCTCTTGAGGTGTAAGTTGCTCATAATTCCTGATTGTACTGAGTGTCAGTCTGCATGCATCAGAGGTTAATTGTGCCATCAATGCATGAAGACGCATCTCTTCAGGGATGATAAACTCTATTTTCTCAAGCATAGGACCCGTATCCAGTCCCTCTTCCATCAGCATGGATGTGACACCCGTTTTTTCATCCCCGTGAAGTAAAGATTGCTGTACAGGAGAGGCACCTCTATACTGAGGTAAAAGTGACGCATGCAGGTTAATACAAGGTGCAATATCCAATATACTTTTAGGCAAGATCTGTCCAAATGCTGCTACGACTATAAAATCCGGCTTCAACGCTTTGATCGTGTCTTCAATCCCATCATCACTTAAACGATCAGGCTGCAAAACATCAATACCGTGTTGCAATGCCAACTCTTTGACCGGAGGAGCGGTCATGACTTTCTTTCGTCCTACAGGACGGTCTGGCTGTGTCAGAACCAAAGAGACTTCCATATCTTCAGCCTCTATCAGTGTGTTGAGTATCTCTTTCGCATAGTGGGGAGTTCCCATATAGACTATTTTGTATTTCATTCTATTCTTCTTAGTATAAATTCACGTGTTCAGGCTTTAAACAGTGTTCCGCCCTTATGCTGACCATCTACAAGAAAAGCTTTCACATCACCCAGATCAAATCCGCTTGCCAAAAACATCTCTCTGCCATGTCTCATCAAAAAATCGGCAGATTGCAGTTTCGTTACTATGCCACCTGTAGCAAATTCATTGTTCGGTGTATGTTCGGCATTGAGTTCATCCTCTTCTAGCCTATTGACTATTACTCTTCGCTTGGCATCGTCATATTTATTT
>JBNLDB010000107.1:0-5454 GCA_050304115.1 Sulfurovum sp.
CGGGTACTCCTTGAGAAGAAACTGGTTGCCTGTGTCCAATCTGCAACGATACAAAGTGCCTATCATTGGCAAGACAAGATCGTACACTCTGAAGAGATACGCCTTCAGATAAAAACCAAGAGGTCACTTTTTGAAACAGTTCAAACTGAGATCGAACACCTGCATACCTATGACCTGCCTGAGATCATCATGGTTGCCATGTCAGATGCAAATCAAGCTTACCTTCAATGGCTAGAAGAGGAAACCGTAAACAGTTAATCTCTATGATAATAAGAGATCATTGAAGCTTTTTGGATCGTATGTTTATTGATCATAAAGCCTACCACTGCACTCTTGCTCTCCGCCTTGACAGGCAAATTCTCAACATCCAGCGCATGCACCGTAAATACATAACGATGGGCTTTATCTCCCTGTGGAGGGCAGGCTCCGCCAAAACCTGGTTGACCGTAATCAGTCGTTGTTTCCAATGCACCCTTTGGCAGTGTTTTTTTCGCTGAGGCATCTGCAGCGATCTTATGAGTACCAGCCGGAATGTTCACGATCAGCCAGTGCCACCATCCGCTGCCTGTCGGTGCATCAGGGTCATATACCGTGACCGCAAAACTTTTTGTACCTTTTGGTGCATGGTTCCAGTGCAGTTCCGGGGAGATATTTTGCCCATTACATCCAAACCCATCGAACTCCTGAGCTTTCACCAGCTGTCCTTTGAGCGTCTCACTCTCAAGAGTAAAACTCTCGGCCTGTAAAAATGAACCTAATATCATCACTATCCATAGATATCGCATCTTTTCTCCTTCTTTTTTACATATCATAGGGTAATTTATATTAGAATACTATTTAGTTTTTTCAAGATAAATCTTGATACTATACGCCTATAGAATAACCTATCACCCTAGATAAAAAAGGATAAACCATGCAAAACGATTTTACCAAAGCCATGGATTTCAGACATGCCTGTAAAGTATTTGACGAAACCAAAAAGATCAGTGATGAAAAGATGCATTACATATTGGAAGCAGGAAGAAAATCACCTTCCTCTTTTGGTATGGAAGCATGGAAATTTCTTGTCATCACCAATGAAGAGCTAAAAGCGAAGCTCAGACCTTACTGCTGGGATCAAGTCCAGATCACCTCTTGTTCTCATCTTGTGATCATACTTGCAGGCATCGAAAACGTCAAGGTAGAGAGCGGCATACCTAAAAAGAGATTTATGCGACGTGACATGCCTCAGGAAACACTGGATTTTTATATGGATATCTATGCCAAACACTTGGAAAAAACACTGAGCACAGATGAGAACATCTATGCATGGACAGCCAGACAGAGCTACATTGCATTAGGCAATATGATGACTGCCGCTGCTTTTATAGGGATAGACTCTTGTCCTATAGAAGGTTTTGAAAAAGAGAATGTCGAAGAGGTCTTAGGGCTTGATACAAGCAAATATCAAGTTGCTGTGATCGTACCATTCGGCTACAGACTCAATGCACAATCCACTCAGCTCAGAGTTCCTTTTGACGAAGTGGTTGAGTTTATAAAGTAAGAAAGCACCCTATGTTCCCACTCTCTTTAGAGTGGTGTCCTATCAAAAACCATCAACGGTTCGCGATGCTTCTACATCGTCTCTACATCTTTGATGTCGATACCGGAGAGTTGTTCCATCTTTTTTTCAACCAGGTCTAAAAAGGCATCTCTATTCTGTTCATCCATATTGTTATGCAACATTTCCAATATATATTTGATACCGTTTGCATTGATTTTTTTTACACTGGCCAAATAATGCGTAAAAGCAATAAATTTTACATCATCGATAGAGTAGAGCTTTTTATTCTCCTCTTTAGGAGGAAGTAACCCTTTCTCTTCATACATCTTCAGCGTTCTTATTTTTGTGGTTAAGAGTTCTGCAATACTACTCAATGGCAATATGTCTTTTTTATTATCTACTAATGCCAATGTTTTCCCCTTTTATCTGTTTATAATATTTTACACTATTTAGAATTAAATAGCATAGACTTGATTATATATTGACAATTTATTTAAGTAGTTAGTAATGTAAATATGTTAATATAGTACGTCTTATATGTAAATATTTAACCTATTATTTGTTAAATATTTACATATAATGATGGGAAAAATTAAAATGAAATTATTTATCCAAAAAATCTAAAAAACTATTCAAATCTGTCTATAATAGAGATATATATGCCTATGAAAAAATAGCTGATAAATAATGCTGAAAAGGGAGAAAAACAACTTGAACATACCAGAAAAAATTGCACAGGATGTAAAAGAAGTTGCCTATCAATGGCAAAAGAAAATACAGGTTTCACGCAAGGGTCAAGAGCAAGATTTTCACGAGATGATGTTAAAAATGTTGAAAAACCCGGTCAATAAAATTTTTCTTATCGAACTGCTGGACCAAAGTTTTCGCTCTAACAACCCCGACAGGGTTGCAGACCAGTTGGAGTATATATTTGAAAAATACAAAAGGACAGACTTCTTTTCCCAGTTTGAGCAGATACTGATCTGGCTCTTTCGCGATGTCGGGATCTATCTTACTTCCATCTCCATTCCTCTTTTTGTCAAATACCTCAGAAATGATATCAGTGCCATAGTCATTCAAGGAGAGGATCCTGTGCTCTCAAAACATATGCACAAAAGAAAAAAAGAGGGTACCAGAGTTAACATCAATGTGATCGGAGAGATCGTCCTAAGCAAGCAAGAAGCAGAAAAACGAGTGGAGAAATATATCAAACTGCTTCAAAATCCTGATGTCGATTATCTTTCTATTAAAATTTCGAACCTTTTTTCACAGATCATTCCACATGCCCATGAGAACAACATCCGTCACATATCCGAGCAATTACAAAAAGTGTATAGTGCTGCCATGGAAAATACCTATCTGGATAAGGACGGTAAGGAATACTATAAGTTTGTCAATCTTGATATGGAAGAGTACAGAGATATCCAGATGACGATCGATTCATTCAAAACGGTTTTAGAGAGGGATGAGTATAAAAACCTTCACGCAGGTATCGTGATCCAGACCTATATGCCTGATGCTATGCACTATATCAAAGAGCTATATGCCTGGGCTAAAAAAAGAGTACAAAGCGGTGGTGCACCTATCAAGATCCGTATCGTCAAAGGTGCGAACCAGGAGATGGAACTGACCGAAGCATCTCTCAGAGGCTGGCCGAATGTCACCTACGCTTCCAAAGCAGAAACAGATGCAAACTATAAAATAGCGATGAATTTTTTACTTGACCCGGAAGTGGCACCTTATGTACATACCGGTGTCGCTTCACACAATCTGTTTGACCATGCACTGGCCATGCTTTTGGCCAAAGAGAGAAAAGTAGAAAAATACGTCACTGCAGAGATGCTAGAAGGTATGAGTGAAGCAGCCTATCACGTACTCAAAGACCAGGGCTTGAATGTCATCCTCTATGCGCCGACTGCGACAAAGGAGACCTTTACCAATGCCATCGCTTATCTGGTAAGAAGATTTGATGAGAACACTGCAGAACAGAACTTTTTACGACACAGTTTTGGCCTTGAGGTCGATACCCCTGCATGGGATATATTGCTCAAAAGTTATGACGATGCACTGGCTCTCATGTCAACTGTTGATCAGGAACCCTACAGGACACAGGATAGAAATAGAGAGATCATCAAAGAGACGATCGATCTGAAACGCTACCATTTTGAAAATGAGCCGGATACAGACTTTGTGCTCCAAGCGAACAGAGAGTGGGCAGAAAAGATCCGTGACAAGTGGCAGAATATCGGAGAAGTGGGTGGATTTAACGCATATCCTGTTGTAAGCGGAGAGATCGTTCAAAGAGATCTGCATGTGGATGTGATAGACAAGAGCCAGTACCATGAGAAGAAACTGGCCGGACACTATGCTGAAGCAACCCCTGAAGATATGAAAAGAGCCATTGCAACAGCCAAAGAAGACCCGGATGGCTGGAGAGCACTGACAGTAGTACAAAGACAAAAGATCCTGATGGATGTAGCACATGAACTAAGGGTAGCCAGAGCGGACCTTATAGGTGTGGCTGCCGCAGAAGTGGGTAAAGTCTTTACAGAAACGGACGTAGAGGTCAGTGAAGCGATAGACTTTGCAAACTTCTACCCATACAGCGTGGCAAAAATATCAGGTCTTACAGGTGTTGAAGCCACAGGAAAAGGCGTGGGGCTGGTGATCAGCCCATGGAACTTTCCTATCGCCATTCCGGTAGGTGGCATCGCCGCATCACTGGCTGCAGGAAATACGGTCATCTTAAAGCCTGCAGAAGACTCTATCCTATGCGGGTACCGTTTGTGTCAATGTTTTTGGGATGCAGGTATCAGTAAAAATACACTCCAGTTCATCCCGGGTCGGGGTTCTGTAGTAGGTGAACATATGATCCCCAGCAGAGATATCGATTTTACGATCTTTACAGGAGGTGAAAAGACGGCTTACAACATCATTAGATCCCGTCCGGATATAGCACTGAGTGCTGAAACCGGTGGTAAGGATGCGACGATTGTCACTGCTTTAGCCGACCGTGACCAGGCGATCAAAAATGTGATCGTATCCGCCTTTCACAATTCAGGACAAAAGTGTTCAGCCACCTCACTGCTGGTACTTGAAAAAGAGCTCTTTTATGATGAAGCATTTAAACAGACGATCAAAGAGGCAGTCGAATCACTGAAAACGGGCTCTGTTTGGGATTTTTCCAACCGGATCGGTACCTTGTCAAATCTTCCCTCAGGTGAACTTAAAGAGGCCCTCTCCTATCTTGATGAGGGCGAAGAGTGGCTGGTCAAACCGGATTACGCTGACAAAGCAAACCCTTATATGTTAAAACCATCTGTTAGATGGGGGACTAAGAGAAATGATTTTTGTCATATGAATGAGCTTTTTGGCCCCGTGCTAAGTGTCATGTGTGCTAAAGACCTGGATGATGCCATCGACATAGTCAATGCAACAGGCTACGGTTTGACCTCGGGTATCGAATCTTTGGATAAAAGAGAACAGGATTACTGGAAAGAACGGATCATTGCAGGGAATCTCTATATCAACCGTGTCACGACAGGTGCGATCGTCACACGCCAGCCTTTTGGCGGTATGAGAAAATCTGCGATAGGAAGCGGTAAAAAAGCAGGCGGTTTCAACTATGTCAGTCAGTTTATGAATCTTGAATATCAAGAGACCAACCTTTATGAGTCCTGTTCAAGCCGGTTTTTGGATCAAATGAGGGTGCTTCTCACAAGAGATACGGTTTTTAATGATGAGTGTGAAGCGGCACTGCGACATATGTGCCATTTTACACACTGGTACGAGGTTGAGTTCCTCAAAGAGCATGACTATGCACATATCAGAGGAGAGAGCAATATTATCCGTTATATTCCTGTGAAGAGTGTACTGCTTAGGATCGAAGAGAAAGATGCACTTGATGAAAT
>JBNLDB010000108.1:0-5423 GCA_050304115.1 Sulfurovum sp.
AGATTTGACAAGGATTTTAATGGTGTTAACATTGGCTTTCTCTATTTTGAGTGTATTAATAATGATCTTTTTCATCAAGAGCCCTGACGGGTTCCATTTTAAGGCAATGTGTTTAGCCAAAGCTTCATTTTTATATGCTAGATCCTCTACTTCCACTCCTGTCAGTACATTACCGTAAATGCGGCTATACGTGATATTATAATCAGGTGCATAAAGAGTGGCTAGTTTCCTGATGACCAGCGGTGAGTTGACTACAAAATAAAGTATCAGTCCCAATACTATCATGGTGATCACAAGATACAAAACAATTTTTCTCAGCCCAAGCACAGGTCCGTACAGTAATAAATGCTTACGACTCGTCATTTAGTGCCTCCATACCTTGTATTTAACACTTATCAAAATGATTGTCCAAGTTGAAAGTATATAGCATATTGTGATGGATCATTCACATTGAACCCAAGATCTACCTTCATTGGACCTATATCAGTCATGTAACGTACCCCTATCCCTACTGAACTGATCGTTTCAGCTGAGAAATCATATTCATCTTCAGCCAACAGTGTATTGTCACTGAAGATCGCACCATACCAGTCACCTTTTATAGGGTGATTTGCTTCTAAAGAGAGATTGGCCATGGTCGATGCTCCATTGATACTATATTCAGTAGGAGAGAGTATCACACCAAGCTCTCGGAAACCATACGCACGGTTAGAGTACATACCCCCTCCAAAGAAATATTTTGATTCCGGGATGTCATCTTTGGATTCACTCTCAACAATACCAACTTTTCCTACGGCTGAGAGTGTCAGTTCTGAAAAAGTATGTATGATCCTTCCTTCTAGGAGTGTTTTATAATATCCATCTGCCTCATCATCTTTTGAGAGCCCCATCTCTAGATATGCAGAAAGGTAATACCCGTATTTGGGGTTGAGTTTGGAATCTCTTGCATCATAGACAAAATTTCCGTATGGATACAGAAGATTAAAAGTCCCCTCATTGACTGCCTGTACCAGTTCAGATACATCCACATCACTGATCTTGATATTTTCCAAAGCAATCCCTGATCTTAATCTCATTCTTTCATGCTCATACTCCAGATAAGCCCTAACATAAGTTTTCTCTTCTCTAAATCCTTCATATTCTAAATTATCATATCCAAGGTCTGCACCAAAATCAATAGCATGATCAAATAGATGCAATAATACAGGCTTGAAATAGTTCAAAGCTATCAATTGTTCTCTAGAAGACCAGGAAGCACTCAATTTTAATTTTTGTGCATTACCCAGAAAATTGTATTTAGTGATATCTCCATGTACACGTGCGCCTACATACGTATCATACCCTAGCCCTATCTCCGTGACATATTGCTTTTCTTTCTCTTCAAATATGATATCCACCGGTATCACATTATAAAATTTTCGATCGACCTTGATACGTACATCATCAAAAGCACTCAATTTATACAAGTTGTCTGATGTCGTTTGTACCAGTTTTGGACTAAACTTCTCTCCTTCTAGCGTTCTGATACGTGATATGACCACATCATCGTCAATTGTTTTCAACCCTCTCATATTCAATTTTCCAAAAGTACATTCACCGCCTTTTTTCAATGTATAATGGATATCAACACTGTATTTCTCCAGATCCACATAGGCTTTCGTGTCAAGATCATAACTGCAATACCCATCGTTAAGCAACTGCTTCATAATGTCACTTTTGACAGCAATGAATGTTTCGGCCCTAAAGATATCGTCCTTCTTGAAAGTGACCAAAGAGGAGATATTATAATCACTTGAAATATTGATATCCCTGACACGTACAGGTCTGTTTTCATTGATCATCACAAAGACCATAGTATTAGTCTCTTTTATCGTAAATCGGGCATCATAAAAACCTTCAGAATTATAAAAACTTTTGAGAGAAGGTTCCAGTGTAGGTAGTAATTTATCTTGAATAAGCGGTTTGTCCTCTTTCCAAAACTGGAAAAAGCTTTTTGTTTTAACCCCTAATGCTTCTTGCAGATCAGATTCTTCAAAATGTTTCTGTCCTGTAAAATGTATCTCGTGGGTAGGTAAGTTGATCTCATCGGCAAAAAGAGCAGTAAACATGCAAAATAAAATAAAAACTTTAAATTTATACTGCATAGTTCTTCTCCTTATGCTAATATATCTAACTTCTCATTAACGCAATAAGTCTTTCACACTTTCTAAGGGATCTTTATTTTCATATATCATAGCATAGACCTCTGCTGCGATAGGAAGATAGATCTCTCTGTCCGCGGCTATTTTATGTAATGCTTTGGCTGTAGGTACACCTTCTGCCACTTCTCCGAGATCACTAAGTATCTCATCCATATCCTTACCCTTTGCAAGTCCCAATCCCACTCTATAATTTCTAGAGAGTGTCGAACTTGCTGTAAGAAAGAGATCCCCTGCTCCTCCCAGGGAAAGAAACGTTTCACTCTTTGCACCAAAAGCTTCTCCAAAACGTGTCATTTCTACCAAACCTCGTGATATCAGTGCCGCACGTGCATTATTTCCAAGACCTAATCCGTCACATACCCCGCCTGCTATTGCAATCACATTTTTATAAGCCCCTGACACTTCTGCACCAACCACATCACTGCTTACATACCCTTTGATAAATTTTGGCAGTGCATCCGCATAGATCTGTGCCAATGCATGATTTGTGGAACTGATGATCAGTGCGGTTGGAAGCGATTTTTGCACTTCAGCTGCGAAAGATGGACCGGAGATAAATGCCAGTCTATCCGAAGATACGAACGCACCATACACTTCATTTAGAAATGCTCCGGTACTTGTCTCTATCCCTTTGGCCGCAACAAGGATCTTTTGTCCATGGTCCACAAAATTCTCTTCCATCCATCCACGAACGAACTGTGCAGGGATGGCTATCACCAGATACTCACACTTTAGCGCTTCACTCATAGGAACAAAGTTTTCTAAGGCTTTCGTATGACGAGAAGAGATCACTACATCATTCTTTTGGCTATAAGCATGATACAATGCCTGTCCCCACTTCCCTGCACCAATAATTGCTAATTTCATTCCTGAACCCTTTTTACCTTATTTTCGATCATTTCGACAAACTGTGTAGCACTCTCATCATACATGTCAAAGATTTTGCTCACCCCCGCCAAAAGCAATTTTCTGTTGTCCTCTTTCGTATCAGAGAGTGCCACTATTTCATCTTTGAATCCATTTGCTCGCAGCGTAATACTGTAATAGACATTTAACGCTTCATCATTCATGGCACACACTGCGATCCCATCTTTAATGTCCGGGGTTTCACTGCTTTTTTGATCGATAAGGATCACATTGGTGAAACCGTCATTTTTGGCTACTTCATAACTCTCATTTCCGATCTCATAGATCGTTACTTCTATCCCTTCCTCTTTGAGCATTTTACAGATATGGTCACTTTTATGGGTATACCCGAAAAAGGAGATATGTTTCTTCTCCTCTTCACTGTGCTTCTTCAAATAATGGAAAGCCCTTGTATCTATCAGATCATAAGGTTCGACCAGACCATCTACTTTTGTCGCTTCATACTGTGGACGTAACTCCACTTGATTCATACGGGCATACACCACAGAATCCGATTGGATACTTTTTGCATTGAGTATAAAGTAGATATTATTGATATCCGAACTGCTCAAGGTCAGCATCGCTGCGATATTCCCTCTTTCATACAAGGTCTTCACCATCTTTGCACTGGAGCCGTCCGCATGTATCACTTGATAGCCATCCTGTTGCGCTTTATTCGCTTTTTCCTCATCATCTTCGATGATAACCGGTTCATACTTCTTTTGTATCTTCAGTTTCTTTGCGATCGTTGTTCCCAAATGCCCATATCCGTTGATAATGACCACATTATGCATTTTATGCACATGATTGATGCTGTCTTGGTTACGCAGTTCACTGAATCTTTCAGAAAATGCAGAAACCATCACAGAGGTCACAAAAGAGATCATTGCAATACCAAATACGATACCGAACATAGAGACCACTTTACCCAATTCGGTCACAGGAGCGATATCACCATAACCTACGGTCGATATAGTCACTAAGGCCCAGTATATGGCATCCAAATAAGATTCTAATGCTTGATTGATACCAAATTCAAGCAAATAAAAGATAGAACCAAAAGTAAACGTGACCCCCAGAAGCATATAACCCAGAAAAACAAATTCAAAACGTTTTTTAAGCAATGCATTAAACAGGCTCGAGGCCCCATGCATATAATGATAGAGTTTCAACAGTCTTAATATCCTGAATTTCGGGAAGATCGCTATCAGATCGATAAGTGCAGGTAGGGAGAGCATATAGCGTAATTTCGATCTTAAAACCGCCCAGTATCGCTCAGCACTACTGGCCTCAGAGGCTGAAGAGACGAGATATTTATGGATATCATGACTGATCCACAATCTTAGCAGGTACTCCAGAGCAAAGATGGCTGTCACAAAATAGAGATCGAACTCTACAAGCCACTCAGGGACCTTCCCTGTTTTGCTCAAAATAAGTATCGCGATCGATAGTACGATAAGCATGATCATAAATGCATCAAAGTACTTTTTATAGGGGTAATTTATATCTTCAAGCAGTGAGCGAAAAAAAGATTTTATCTTTTGATAGCGTACAGAACTGTCTATCTTGTGCGAGAGTTTAACGATGAAATCATGCATATGTTGCTACCTCCCAAAATGCACATCCATGGTAAAGTACCATGGATGAATCCTATTTTATCCCAGTCTTTGTTTCAGTAATGCGTTGACCTTACCAGGATTTGCAGTCCCTTTACTTGCTTTCATCGTTTGTCCGACAAAGAAACCAAAGAGTTTCTCTTTACCGCCTTTATACTCCTCTACCTTTCCCGGGTTAGCCGCCAATATCTCATCGATAATCGCCAAAATAGCACTGTCATCACTGACCTGAGCAAGTCCAAGCTTGTCGATCAATCCATCGATATCACGATCTTCATTTTCCATCATATGGTCAAGGATCTCTTTTGCCCCTTTCCCCGAGATAGTATTGTCCGTAATTTTTGAAACCAATGTGCCCAGTGTTTTGGCATCTACAGGTGACTCTTCTATAGAGAGTCCCGCTTTGTTCAGACGTCCAAGCAGTTCAGAGGTCAGCCAGGTCACTGCTGTTTTAGCCACAGCACCATTCTCCAGCATCTCTTCAAAGTAGGTTGCCAATTCTTTATCTGCCGTGATCACATGGGCATCATAAGGCTTGAGCCCAAGCTCTTCCATATACCGTTTTGCTTTCGCATCCGGAAGTTCCGGCATGATCTTTGCTTCAGTGATCATCTCATCCGTCACGATAAGCGGACGCAGGTCAGGGTCCGGGAAGTAACGGTAATCCGCAGCTTCCTCTTTCCCTCTCATCGATTTTGTC
>JBNLDB010000109.1:0-5360 GCA_050304115.1 Sulfurovum sp.
ACGAATTCATCGCCACCAAGTCTGGCGACGGTATCACTTTTTCGGGCAGTTGTTTGCAAACGTTCGCCGATTGTTTTTAAAACCTTGTCTCCAGCGGGATGTCCGAGCGAGTCATTGATCTCTTTAAAATGATCTAGATCGATAAAAATCAACGCAACTTTGTCCTTATCACGTTTTGCAATATCCATTGAGTGTTTTAACCTGTCTAGGAAGAGTACTCTATTTGGGAGTCCGGTTAAAGCATCATAGTGAGCTTGATAATCCAGTTCATTTTTTTGTTGCTCAAGTATTTTTTGTATCTTTAGGTGTTCAGTAATATTATGTCCCAACTCTACAACGGCACTGAGCTTATTCTCTTTATTGTAGAGTGGTGTCGTCGTCAATTCAATAAACTCTACCTCTCCTGACGGTGTGATATGCTTTTGAATCGTTCGAATACTTTTTTGTTGCTCAAACGTATCTGTAAGTGGACATCGTTGTTGATCTTCGTTACAGGGGTGATCCTGAAGATGTGACAATTCATAGCATTTTGGTTGCGATGACTCTTGTATCATTTTTTTCTCACCGTACCGTTTCGCTGCATCATTTGCCAATAAAACATTATACTCTTTATCAATGACCATAACAGATTGATCTATACCATTGATCACTTTCTGCAAAAAATCATGTTGTTCTTCCAATGCAATATTTTTCTCTTCTATCTCTTTGGATAAAAGTTGATTTTGAAGGTCGATCTTTTCTTTGTTATATCTTGACCTTACCAGTTGGAACACTAAATAGATACCGATAAGCAGTAAAGAGATAAAGAGTAATATCGCATTGTGAAAAAAGTTGATATGACTTAGATCGATCTGATCTAAAGGATGAAATAAAATAAAATAGGCCATATCTTTGCCATGGACATCTTTTTGTACATATTTGGTAATAAACCTGTTATTGTGACGATCGATGATGTATATATTTTTGTCATGAAGCAGTTTGTCGATACCAAAATTCTGAATATAATGACGATTGGACTCAGAAGCATTTAGGTTCGCAATATAGTAATCATCCAAGAACATGTTTGTAAAAGGTTTTTTGATCTGATCTGTGTAGGCTTTATCCACAAGTAGTACAGGTTCAAATCCTATATTTGATAATTGTCTGGCAATAGAATTAAATTTTGAGATGACTTCGATTGTACCCATATATTTATCATCTTTCATTATAGGGACCATCGCTTTAAAAGCCATATCAAAAATACCTGTGCTTATGGTTGACCTTACTTTTGGGTTACGGATCATCTGCTGAATGTCTTTACGCACTTTCGTGAGATCGTCACCATGCTTGTCCGTCCAGCTCCTGTATAGACTTATCCCTTTGTCATTAGAGACCTGTATCCATACATTTTTATACTCGGTATTAAGACGCAGGTTTTCTGAAAACTTATCTAGATCAAAATTTGGTTCAGCTGATGAAGAAATAGCATTGATATATCGCTCATCATGTGCCAGAGAGAGTGCTATAAATAAAATAGACTCTTTTTTTGCATCAATGTAAGACCGGGTTTTGAACTGTATATCCTTTGCAACACTGGTATACTTCTCTTTGATAAGTGCTTCTGTACGTATATTGAGTAGTAAATGGCTAAGAAAAACAATGACAACAAGCCCTAGGATTGCTAAAAATATATTTTTAAAGGTTGTTTGATTGAACACCATCTCATTCGTTCTTTAATTATTTTGTTAAAGCTTCCATAGCTTTATTCTGTTCTTCCATCCTTTTATTACCGACATTGACCGACTTTCTGGAGTTGCCCACTGCATCCACACGGCTGTCCAAATAGGTATTTACAGGGTTCTGTAGAGTGTTGGAGATACTCAATGCCTCCACTTGTCTTTTGTAGGTATTGGTAGGAGTGTCAAGGTAGGTCTTCTTAGGTGCATCCACACTATTTGGTTGAACTTCTTCTGTATCTTCACTACCGGTAAAAATCATAAGAATAGCTAAAATAACGAACATAAGGATGCCAATGGTTTTCATGAGGGTCCCTTTAAAGTTGGATACAATATATCATTGTATCTATACTGACTATTATATAACCTTATATGGTTTTATAATCTGTATACCCTTTTTCATCATGTGTATAAAATGTATGGGGATCAGCTGTAGCTAAAGGCGCATCAGTTTCAAAACGTTCAGGTAGATCAGGATTTGAGATATACAACGTTCCGTAGGCTACTGCATCTGCTAGTTCATTCTCTATAGCCTTGTTACCTCTTATTTTATCGTATTCTCCATTGGTTATCAATACACCTTTGTAAGCATCACGAAGTACTTGAAGCTCTACCACATTGGCACCGTGTTTGATATCTGCTTCCAATGCATCAATGATATGCAAATAGGCCAGATCAAAATCATTCAGTTTGTTGCATATATACTGGAAGGCCTCCGTAGGATTGGTATCGGTCATACTGTTAAAGGTCCCACTGGGCGATAGTCTTAGCGCTGTTCTCACACACCCTATCGTATCACAGACAGCTGATAGAACCTCAAAGAGGAACCTGCTTCTATTTTCTATACTTCCCCCATACGCATCAGTTCTTTTGTTGCTGCCATCTTTGATGAACTGATCTATCAGGTAGCCATTGGCACCATGTATCTCTACCCCGTCAAAACCTGCTTCTACGGCATTCGAAGCTGCCTGTGCATACTCTTTCACAAGGGCTTTGATCTCATGAATCTCAAGTGCTCTTGGGGTCTCAAATGGCTGCATCCCTTCAGGGGTATAGTGTTTGCCATCGATTTTTACAGCCGATGGTGCAACAGGAAGTTGACCATTTAAAAAAGAGGAATGGGATACTCTTCCCACATGCCACAATTGCAGATAGATAACCCCGCCTTTTTCATGCACTGCTGTAGTGACTTTTTCCCACCCTTTTATTTGTGCATCGGTATAGATACCAGGTGTATAGAGATAGCCTACACCTAAAGGTGATATCTGCGAGGCTTCAGTGATGATCAGCCCTGCACTTGCCCTCTGGGCATAATAGGTGGCCATCAATTCATTGGCACAGTTGTCCTCTACTGCCCTGCATCTTGTCAACGGTGCCATGATGATCCTGTTTTTTAAACGCTTCTTTCCTATGATAAGCTCTGAAAATAAATTCATTCTATTCTCCTTGATATCACTATAGTCTCTTATTTATTTTTTTTGAGGGCATCAGACTTTTCCTTATACTCCTCGGTATCTATCTCTCCACTGGCATAACGTTTATCAAGTATATCCTGTGCAGAGGGAGTGTTCGCTTCACCTTTACCGTTTTCTTTTAAAAAATATATGAGTATGACAACTAGCAATATCGGTATGAACCACATACCAAATCCCATACCCCAGCCATGTCCGATAAAATCCATTGTGTATCCTTTATGAACATTTTTATATTAAAAGTATAGTCAAGATCGGTGCAATGAATGTGTAGAAGGGTGTTCACGATTTTGAGTAGAAGAAAAGGTCAACAAAAGAAATGCCGACTTTTAAGTTAAGTTTTTAAATCTCTTCTCTTGAGATAGATGTTTTAGAATAACGTCTTTAATTTCTATTTGAAACAAGAGAGATCATCTCTCATGTTTCTTTGATTTACCGTTCTTTTTGTATTTTTTATGATCATCATAATCTCTATATCTATGATCCTCATACTCTCTAGACCTATGAGCCTCACTCTCTAAATAGTGCTTGTTATGTTTGTAGTAGCCGTTCTTATGGTTTGGATGCTTCTCTTTTTTATACTTTTTTCTATAGTGTTCTTCATATCCTCTTTCGTAGTAATGACCACCTCTTAGTCTTTTTCCCCTATAGTAGTAGTATCCGTCTCTCCAGTCACCGCCATAGTAGTATCTGTTGTTGTAAAAGTAGTACGGTCTCTCATCTTGGTAATGCGGTCTGTCATAGACTCTATTGTACTGGTCGTAGTATCCTCTTTCATAGTAGTGTCCACCACTTAGTCTTCTACCTTCATAGTAGTAATTCCCGTTTCTCCAGTCACCACCGTAGTAGTATCTGTTGTTGTAAAAGTAGTAAGGTCTGTCATCACGGTACTGAGGTTTGTCATACACGCCTAAGAACACATCTACCACCACTCTTTCGAGTAAAGACTGTGCAGATAGTTGTAAAGGCATACATACACCTATACACACCAAACTGCTCATAATTATTTTTTTCATACTTCCTCCTGGTTTTGATATATCATATTATAAAATAAAAATGTGGAGTTATTGTATAAAAACTATTCTTATACTCTTTAGCATTGAATTTTTACCTTATGATGTGGATCTCCTATTTTGTCTTAAGCTTCTCAGCCATTTTACAGCCCTCTTCAGAACCCAGTTTACAGGCTTTTCCATAGTATTCAATCGCTTTTGAGATATCTTTTTCCAGGACTTCACCCTTCTCATACTTCATTGCGGTTATAAAGCATCCGTAATAGTCGCCATGATGGTCACAGTCATCTATAAATTCCTGGACGATCTCTCTATCTGTTAAATCTTCTCCCAGGTCATCATCAAACTCATCGGACTCTGCATGTGCAAAGGCACCCATTGCTAAGATAAGTAGACTAGTAAATAGTATTTTTTTCATTTGAATTCCTTTTTTTAGCGTATATTACCTATATTTTATGTGAAAGATAATTTATCATTGACCTTTTTTTGTTCAATTTTTGAGTTAAGTTTCTTCATTGGCCATTATCAAAGCATTATGGACTATTTTAATGAGCATCTTGTGATGCAGTTTTGGATGATTGAATGAAAAGAATTGTCATAAGGATCATACCCATAAATACAGTGATGGAAAATAGTGCCAAAATTGGATCAATCGTTTCAAGTGAAACAAAATTTCCATACAGTAAAAATAAACCAATGACTACACCCAGTGTTCCGATCTGATGAATATAAAATTGGCTAACAGATAGTTTTGAGACCAGATTATTGAGCCATAGTTTGTGACACAACCCATAGATAAATGAAACAACAAACCCAATAAGCATAATATGTGTATGCGTCACCAAATGACCATGGTTTTTGGATGCTGCCATGTAGATACCGAGTGCCAATCCAAGTATGGCATAAATGAGACTGGTTAATACAAATTTTCTGTCCATAATTCTCTCCTATTTTTACTCTAAGTACTATAGCCTTTAGACGGGCAATTTTGATACTGGAATTCAGCATCACCTCTGCTTTATTGTAGCACTTTTTTCGTCATGTACCTTTCAAAAGTTTATACCAATCATTTTCTATGACAATTTGACATACTTTCAACTTCTTCCATCTTTTTCTGTCAGAATACATCTATGAAATCTACATCCAAAGAACTGCTTGAA
>JBNLDB010000110.1:0-5341 GCA_050304115.1 Sulfurovum sp.
AGCGCTGACCGCTGCCATCATGGCTGTTACACCTGCTACTTTTAATGCATCTCTTCTATTCATGGATAGTCCTTTGTTTATAATTATAATGAGTGAATACTATATAAAAAATTGTCTTAATTTCATCTAATCAATTATTCATACCGTAAGGCATCGATAGGATTCATTGAAGCGGCCTTCCGTGCAGGGATGATACCGAATAGAATACCGATCAACATAGAAAACACAAGTGCGATCACTGTGATAGTAGGATCAATGACCAGTACGATATCAAGCCATTGTGCCACACCAAAGGTGATCAGTACCCCTGAGAGTATCCCTACGATGCCTCCCAGGCCTGAGAGTACGATCGACTCGATAAGAAATTGTATCAAGATATCTTTGGCCATGGCTCCTACGGCCATACGTATACCGATCTCCCGTGTACGTTCCGTCACGGAGACCAGCATGATGTTCATGATACCTATACCCCCTACGATCAGAGAGATCGCCGCCACAGCCCCCAGCATCACTGTCAGTACGGTCGTCACCTGTGAGATAGTATCAAGAAGGGCTGTCATGCTTCGCACCTGAAAATCATCATCTATGGGGTTTGCGATATGTCTATGTTCTCTAAGGACCCTCTCTATCTGGATTCTTGCTTCCTCCAGAGGAACATTCTCCTTGACTGCGGCCATCATCAAATGAAGGTTGTCAGTCCCCCCTATGCGCCGCTGAAACAATGTAAAAGGGAGCAATACCACATCATCCTGATCCCGTCCAAAGGTATCTGCACCTTTGGCTTCAAGTACACCAATCACTTCACACGAAAAGTTTTTCAGACGGATCTTATTACCCAGGATCGACTCGGGAGTGGCTGAAAGATTTTTGATGATGCTCTGTCCCATGAGACATACTTTCTGTCCTGTCCTGAGTTCATTCTTCTCAAAACCTCTTCCCTCTTTGATCTTCCAGTTTTGTATCTGCAGATACTCATTTTCAATGCCTCGGATACTGGTACGGTAATTTTGTTCCTTGTAGATCACCGTCATGGAAGTGTTCTCCACGGGTGAGATCGCATCAAGCGCATAGATCGAGGAGCGTATGATCTCAAGGTCTTTCTTTTTAAAAGGTTTTTCGATCACACCTCTGCTTCCTGGCCCTCTACGTTGTCCGGGCATAATATAGAGTGTCTTGCTTCCCAATTGCTCCACACTCTGTGTGATCGATTGGCTGGCACCACGACCTATATTGACCATGGCGATCACTGAAGCGATACCGATCACAATACCTACAGCAGTAAGGAGTGAACGCATAAGGTTACGCCTGATCTCACGCAGTGCGAGTAGAAATGCATTACGAAACACGATTGACCTCTTTTTCGATCGCCCCGTCACGCAGATAGATGGTCCTTGAAGCATAGGCTGCGATATCATCTTCATGGGTCACCATGATCACGGTGATCCCCTGTTGGTTCACAGTACGGATCAACTCCATGATCTCATGACCGCGTTTGGTATCGAGGTTTCCTGTAGGTTCATCTGCGATGAGGATCTTTGGATGGGTCACCATCGCTCTTGCTATCGCTACACGCTGCTGCTGTCCTCCAGAAAGCTGACCGGGGTCATAATAGAGTCTGTCTTCCAGTCCCACATCCTTGAGTGCCTCGGTTGCCATACGTTTGCGTTTTTTGCTATCGATCCCCTGATAGATCAGAGGGACTTCCACATTTTCAAGTGAAGTTGTTTTTTTCAACAGATTATATCCCTGGAAGATGAACCCTAAAATATACCTTCTGAACAGTGCACGCTGGTCTGCACTGAGAGAATCTATCTGTGTATCTAAAAACGTATACTCACCGCCGCTTGGGACATCGAGCGTACCCAAAATATTCAAAAGTGTTGATTTTCCGCTTCCGCTGGGCCCCATGATGGCGATAAAGTCACCTTCTTCTATCTCCAGGTCGATGCTATGCAGCACGGTGCTTGCTGCATCTCCTTTCCCATACACTTTACTGATGTTTTTCAAAGAGATCATGGTGCCGTTTCCTGATTGATGATGATCTTTTGCCCCTCTTGAAGATCACTGCTCTCTATCGCACTTAAAGGGCCGTTGTTCCCCAATACTTTCACATACACTTTTTTAGGAAGATCCTTTTCAAGTATCCAGACATGAGGCTTTGGATCCACCTCTATCTTCTCATTTCTCTCCCCGCCAAAAAAGGATTGGGATGCTGGTTTGACAGGTATAAAAAGCAACGCAGAACGTTTGACCACAAAGACATCCTTGAGCATTTTTGTCACAATGTCTGCATCGACACTCATCCCCGGTTTGAGCAGCAGCTCTTTGTTGTCCACTTCCATGATCGCTTTATAAGTGACGACACTCTCTAGTACTTCTGAGTTGATCCTGACCTGACGGATCGTTGTATCGAAAGTGGTATCGGGGTAGGCATCGACACTGAAGCTTGCTTTTTGCCCCGTTTCGATCTTTCCGATATCTGCTTCATCGATACTGATCTGAAGCTCCATCTTGCTCAGATCTTTTGCGATACTGAAAAGTACAGGGGTCTGGAATGTCGCGGCGACGGTCTGTCCCGGATCGACATTTCTCACCAGAATGGTACCGTTGATAGGCGAATAGATCTTGGTGCGTTCGAGATCATACTCTGCAGCCTTCAAAGCATGGGTGGCCTGGGCTATCTGGGCCTGGGCATTGGCGATCTGTGCTTTGGTCAGCAGGTAGTTCGCCCATTCCCTGTCCCAGTCACTTTGTATAGGCAGGGTTCCCTTGGAAGAGGTTTTGAGTTTTTGATAGCGCTTGATGGTGGTTTCAGACTGATAGTATTGTGCCTGTGCACTCTCCAATGCCGCTTCTGACATTTGGAGCGAAGCTTTGGCACTGTCATAGGCACTTTGGTATTTGGTGGTATCCAGACGGGCTAACAGTTCGCCTTTGGTCACCTGATCGTTGTAGTCGACATAGACCTCTTCAATGGTACCTGACACTTCTGTACCCACATCTACACTTTCAAGCGGCTGGATATACCCGCTGGCTGATACGGTGAGAGAAAGATCCGCTTTTTTCAATGCTTCAGAGACATAACGGTACTTCATACCCTGCGTATCTCTGAAAAAGAGAACATAGAGAGATAGAAGTATGATGCCAATGAAAAGTATCGTCCATTTGCCCCATTTTCGTGTCTCTTTGTGATAATTGATGATCTTTTGCATCTCTTCCATACGGCGATCCTTGTGGATATGAATAGCCCCTTACGGTACTAACTGCACTATTCTAACAGAGCATTGTTTTTATGTCAATCTAAAAAATGAACGTGTCTTATTGTGTATTAGGTCTATTTTTTAAAAATATGTTACACTCAAATAAAAATGGAGTTGTTATGCGGGTACTATTATTTTATCTATGTTTGTCACTTTTTTCTTTCTCTTCGGAAAGCGATGTAACAGAGGTACAAAAAGAGATAGAGACTTTAAAGGAGCCTATGTATAAACCGTTGGTCGAACGCTACATGTTGGATGAGGTTAGGAATCTACGTATGGAACAGCAAAGTTTACGTGTGGAGATGCATGAAAAGATCGCACAGGCCCGTTTGGATGTTTCGGATCGTGCGATGAACTATATGACCAGTACCGTGAGTAATATTTTTTTGATCCTAACTGCCATAGCCTCTCTGATCGCTATTTTAGGTTGGAAAAGTGTCAGGGATGCCAAAGAACAGACCAAACTGGTTGTGCAGCAAAAACTGGAAGAGATTACGAAAGAGTATGCAGACAAACTCGCAAAAATAGAAGCAGAGATGCAGAGCCGTTCTGAAGATATTATCATGAACCAGGAGAGTATTGCCCGTTCCAATGCCATACATGCACTATGGAGAAGGAGCAATCTTGAAGATAATGTTCAGGCAAAAGTCGAGATCTATGATCAGATCCTTGAAATTGACAAGAATAATGTAGAGGCATTGACTTATAAAGCAGATGCGGTACTGGAGTTAGGACAAAAAGAGTGGGCATTGAATCTGTGTAATAAGGCACTGGAATTAGATAGCAGTTATGCGTATTCTTATTGGCAGAGAAGTTGTGTAAATGCAGAAATGGGAAATATAGAGAATGCCGTCAGTGACATCATCAAAGCGATTAAAATCTCTCCGGTGCTGGCAAATGATATAGAGAGTGAAAGCAGTTTTGATGCGATCCGTGAGAAAGAGGGGTTTAAAACATTCATCAATGAGCAGCTGCCTACACTATTGAGATCAGAGTAATTTGAGAAGCCAGATAGGTTAAGATTCCTTACTCTCACTTTAGTGAAGGGACTTAATCCACTTCTTTTAAACTTTCCACTATAATTTCATAAATATTCCATATCTAGGTAAAGATGATGATCGATTTAAAATATCTCCAAAACAACTTTGAAGAAGCCAGTGCCAAACTGCAAAAAAAGGGTGTAGATACCGCTACGCTTGAAAAACTTAAAATGCTTTTTGCCTCTCTGAAAGAAGCCAATGCGACATTGGAAGCTTCAAAAGCAGAACAGAACAGTATGTCTAAACTTTTTGGTCAGTATAAGCGTGAAGGCAAGGACATTACTGAACTTAAAGCAAAAGTCGATGCCAATAAAGAAGCAATGGTCCCGCTTCAGGAGAAAGCCAGAGAAGCGGAAGAAGCACTTTATAATGTAGCCCTTGCGATACCTAACTTCCCGGATGACAGTGTGCCAGAAGGTACTGATGAAGAAGATAATGTAGAACTTCGAAAAGTCCTAGAACCAAAAACATTCTCTTTTGAGCCTAAAGAGCACTGGGCATTGGCGGAGAGTAACGGATGGATAGAATTCGAGCGGGGGGTTAAACTTGCCAAGAGTCGGTTCTCAGTACTTCGTGGTGAGGCTGCAAAACTGGAAAGAGCTCTGATCAACTTTTTCTTAGATACAAATGCTGCCAAAGGCTTTGAAGAGCTGTGTGTGCCATTTATGAACAATGCTGCGATGCTCCAGGGGACGGGACAACTACCGAAATTTGAAGATGATCTTTTTAAGATCGAGGAAGAAGACCTTTATCTCATCCCTACGGCTGAAGTGCCATTGACCAATATGTATCATGATGAGATACTTACTGAAAAAGAGCTTCCTGTACTGATGACAGGTTACACACCATGTTTCAGAAAAGAAGCGGGATCAGCTGGACGTGACACACGCGGTATGATACGCCAGCATCAGTTTGATAAAGTGGAAATGGTCGCCATTGCACATCCGGACAAAAGTGATGAAGTCTTTGAAATGATGGTAGAAAATGCTTCAGATATTCTCACTGCACTTGGTCTGCCACACAGGGTTGTAGAACTGTGCG
>JBNLDB010000111.1:0-5290 GCA_050304115.1 Sulfurovum sp.
AAGTACACTTTATAATATTACACTTGTACTGATCGAAAAACAGTACAGTTTTTTTATGGGGGGCGAATTACAACCTTTGAAACTACAGGATGTTGCTGAAATACTCGGCTTTAATGAATCCACGATCTCCCGTGCCATCAGTGATAAATATATCGAAACAGAACATGGTATCCTGGCATTCAAAGATTTTTTCTCCAATGCCATAGGAGATGTCTCAACATCGGAGATCAAACACTTCATAGAAAGACTGGTAGAGACTGAAGATAAAAATAAACCCTACAGTGATAAGATCCTGCATGAAAAGATAGAAGAGAGATTCCACATCCAGATGGTACGCCGCTCGATCGCGAAGTATCGACAGGAACTCGATATACCGGCCTATAAAGAACGCAGGTTTCTTTATCAAATCGAAATGCTTTGACCCTTTGTGGCTTCATAGACTGCATGTAGAGTAGATATCTGGCTACACGCTCCTTGATTTGATCATAGGGGTGTATCCATGCAATACAGATACGTGAACCTGTACACCTACCTCTCTTTATGACATTTTTGTCATCTCCGTTTTCTTATTACAATTTTGTTATGCATTGTGCAATAAAAATGCACCCTCTTATAGAACAGATTTTGCATTATCTAGATTATAAAACTATAAAAGGATAACATTATGGCTAGAAATGATCTCATTGGCGGTGCACTCTGGGAAGAGTATTCGCAAGAAGTACAAAAAAGAATGGATAACCCTGCTAATATGGGAGAAATTACTGAAGAGGAGGCCGGAGAGAATAAGTTGATTATTGCTGACTTCGGTGCTGAAAGCTGTGGTGATGCAGTGAGACTCTACTGGTTGATTGATCCTACGAATGACACGATCGTAAAAAGTAAATTTAAAAGTTTCGGGTGTGGAACGGCCATTGCCAGTTCTGATATGATGGCTGAACTTTGCATGGGTAAGACGGTTGATGAAGCTTTGAAGATCACCAATATTGATGTAGAAAAAGCACTTAGAGATAATGAAGATGTCCCTGCCGTACCAGGACAAAAAATGCACTGTTCTGTCATGGCATATGATGTCATCAAGAAAGCAGCATCCATTTATAAAAATGTGGATATGGACAGTTTTGAAGATGAGTTTATTTTATGTGAATGTGCAAGGGTAACACAAGAGACAGTTCAAGAAGTGATACGCCTGAATAAACTGACGAGTATTGAAGAGATCACGGATTATACTAAAGCAGGTGCATTCTGTAAATCATGTATCAGACCTGGTGGTCATGAAGCCAAAGATGTCTATCTGGTAGATCTTCTTTCAGCAGCTCTGGAAGAGATGCAAGCTGAAGAGAAGTCACGTAAGATCATTGAAGCCAAAGGTGATGGTACATTTGAATCTATGGGATTGGTGCAAAAGATAAAATCTGTTGAATCCATACTGGAAGAGTATATCCGTCCGACATTGAAAGCAGATGGTGGAGATGTTGAACTGATCGATATCAAAGAGGTAGATGATATCTTTGAAGTATTGATCAAATATAAAGGTGAGTGTATGAGCTGTTCGATGAATACCACTACAACACTTGCAGGTATAGAAGATATGCTGAAGTTCAAGCTCAAAGCACCTTTGAAGGTGATAGTAACATAATGGATTATGCTACAAAAGAGGGTACGTTCAAATATCTGAAACAGTTTTCAAACTATAGTAAAGACTTTTACCGTTTTAATGGGGAAATGTTTTTCTCTTCTTTAGGGCTTGGTACATTTCGTAAAGAGCCTTACCGTGAAGAAAACTATACCGTGAACTACAAAGAATCGGTCAAAAAGGCCGTACTTAATGGTATTAACGTCATAGATACTGCTATCAACTACCGTTACCAGGTCAGTGAACAAGAGATAGGCGAAGCACTCGAAGAACTCATCAGTGAAGGTGAAGTAGAGAGAGAAGGGCTTATCGTCACTTCAAAAGCAGGGTTCCTGCCACTGGAGTTCCCTTTCCCGGAAGATCCTTATGAATGGATCAATACAAATCTCCTGAAGAGTGGACTGGTGGAAAAAAGTGACATTGTCATTGACCAGCACTGTATGAGTCCGGAGTATCTACGATGGAGTGTTGACCAGTCATTAAAGAATCTGAAGTTAAAAACACTGGATGTACTTTTTTTACACAATCCTGAGACACAACTTGGTTATGTGGACAGAGAGACCGTTCTTCTTCGAATTAAAGAAGCGTTTAGGGTCTTTGAAGCGCTTGTAGATGAAGGAAAGATACGCAGTTATGGTATTGCGACATGGAATGCCTTTTTATATGAAGAGGAACATACCGAATATCTCAGTCTCCAAGAGATCATGGGGATTGCCCAAGAAGTGGGTGGACCATCACATCATTTTAAATATATAGAAAGTCCATTTAATCTGGCAAAGCCTCATGCGTATAATTATTCAAACCAGAAAGGGCCTGATGGCAAATATTATACCTTGATGCAGGCAGCACAAGGGTATGGCCTCAACCTGTTGGCGTCGTCATCACTTTTACAGATGAATCTTTTTAAAGGTCCTTTTGATGAAAAGGTTACACAGGCACTGGGTACATCCGATCTGACAGATATCATTACGGCACTGCAATTTGCACGTTCCGGAAATATATTGAGTGCACTGTTCGGTGCAGTCAATCCTACACATGTAGAAGAAAATCTTATGTTGGCCTATGTTGCATCCAGTAAACAAGACGATGTAAAACGTTTATTTGGGGCATGAGATGCTGTATGATGTGATTGTAGTGGGGAGCGGTATTGCAGGACTTCATGCGGCACTTTATGCCAGAAGATCCGGACGCAGTGTGGCGATAGTGACCAAAAGTAATCCGTTACGATCCAACTCTGCCGTGGCTTCGGGAGGTATCAATGCAGTGATCAATCTGAATGCGTATGACTCTTTTAGCAAACATGCGAATGATACGATCGTAGGTGCTGACGGATTGACCCATCGTTCCAATATAGAGAATATGTGTAAAGAAGCACCTCATATTGTTCAAGAGTTGCGTGATATAGGCGTCGCTTTTGATACCAATGAAGATGATACCATTGCACAACGTCCTTTTGGAGGAGGGAGCAGTAACCGTACCTGTTACATTGCTGATAGGACGGGATCATCCATCGTACAATCTTTATTGAGACAGTGTCGTAAAGAAGGTGTAGAGCTACTGACGAACTATCAATTTTTAAATATTACAACGTTTAACGAAAGACTTTCCGGCATCACTGTTTTGCGTCGTGAAGACTCACATGTCATTGCACTGGTCTGTAAAGCACTGGTACTTGCAGGAGGAGGGTACGCGGGTATTTTCAGAGGATATTCTACGAACGCGCAAGAGAGTTCGGGGGATGTCATCGCAGCCGCATTTCGCGCGAATGTAAAACTCTCTAATATGGAGTTTGTACAGTTTCATCCTACCACCCTAAAAACCAATGGTGCCTTGATCAGTGAGGCTGCACGCGGTGAAGGGGCCTATATCGTTGATGAAACGGGTCGTCGTTTTACGGATGAGTTACAAACACGGGATAAACTTTCACGTGCGATCCTTGAGCATATACAGTCGGGACATAAGGTCTATCTTGACTTTCGTCATTTAGACGAAGCGTTGATCGATACCAAGTTGCCTTCGACCCGAAAATTGGCATTACAAAGTGCAGGGGTGGATATTACTCAAGAGTTACTGGAAATTACACCATCTGCACATTATACCATCGGTGGCATATGGACACGCAGTGATACATCAACGAGTATTCCCGGTATCTTTGCCTGTGGTGAGTGTGCGGTCACGGGGGTACATGGTGCCAACAGGCTCGGCGGGAATTCGTTATTGGAAGGGGCCTATTTTGGACGTATCGCAGGATGTGAAGCGGCAAAATATTCTGATAAACGTGACTATCAGCCGATTGATTATGCCTGCGTTGAAAAAGATGTGAACCGGGTCAATGTGATCCTTAACGGTGAAAATCATTTTAACATCAACGCGATGCGTATCAATCTGGGTGAATCTCTATTCAGGGATGTAGGTGCCTTCCGTTCGGAGGAGACACTCAACAGGGCGATCACGTACACGAGGTACCTGAGAGGAAAGAAGTCTGGCTTGCATTGCGTCAATAAAGAGCTTGAAAACAATGTAGAACTCTCTTCTATTTTGGAGTTTTACAATGCACTTTTCATTGCTGAAGCGATGACATACTCTGCACTTAAAAGAAAAGAGAGCAGAGGGGTGCATTACCGCAGTGATTATCCATATAGAGATGACAAAGCATTTAAATCGGCATCGTATATCATGAAGCTAGGACATGATTATATGAAAATCACATTTGAAAATGCTGTGAAGATCGATCTATGGTATACGATCAAAAAATATTTAACTAAATAAGAAAGGATACACAATGGCAAAAGTAATGTTAAGAGAAAATGATAATGGTCAAGTACTGTTTTATGTTGCAAAGAAAGATATGGAGGAGATCATCGAATCGTTAGAGTTTGATACAGAAGAAAAATGGGGTGGCAATGTCAATCTGACAAACGGTGATGTATGGTTTATAGACCCTGCACCGAAAAAACTACCAGATGAGGTGAATGCAAAGATCATTAGCAGAGGAGAGTAAGAGAGCAGGAAGCTCTTTTATTTTCCCCTTCCCTTTTGATCCGCTTTAAAGATCAATATCGTATTTTTTGATCTTATACCCTATTTGACGGGCTGTCATACCCAATTGTTTGGCTGCTTTCGTTTGAATACCATGGTTTTCAATGAGTGCTTTGATGATCGCTTCTTTCTCCATATCCTGTAAACTGCTCTTTGTTAAAGTAGACGTATCCTGAACGGATGGCGTAGTTGCAGGTTCCTGGGTGACCGTTTCCGGCACAGGTGTAGGTGCTTCAGGTGGTTGCATATGCATCTTTTGAAAATTAAAAGGTAATACATGGTTGAGCATCTCCGGTGCCAACTCTCCCTCAGGACAGATCAGTACGATACGTTCCATCGTATTTTGCAGTTCACGAATATTTCCGGGCCATGGATACTCAAGTAAAAGTTCCAATGCCAGTTTTGAGAAATGCATTTTTTTATGATGTGTTTTCATGTATTTCTTGAGGTAATGCTCTATCAGAAGCTGTATATCCTCATACCTTTCACGTAAAGGAGGCAGGTTGATCGGTATCACATTCAGACGATAGAAAAGATCCTCACGGAACTCACCCTTTTTAACCATCTCTTCAAGATTCCGGTTGGTCGCTGCTACCAAACGCACATTGGTTTTAATGG
>JBNLDB010000112.1:0-5287 GCA_050304115.1 Sulfurovum sp.
CCAGTACCCTTTTGATTCCAGGAGAGCCTGGGCATTTGGATTGACTTTGCCACTTGCCTTTACCCCTGAACTCTGTGCTACCACACAGTCACGAAGTTTAGCATTGATTAGCGCCTCTGCCATGATGGATCGGCAACTGTTTCCCGTACATAAGATCAATACATTTTTTTTCATAGTTTACATTCTCCCGTTTGTGATGTTCTGTTTAAAGTCGGTAGTTCTATATCCAAACAACGGATCTCTTCCAGTGCTTCAGTACGGAATCGATCCAAGGGTTTTCTTATGGAGTAATATGCCCAGGTCCCTTTTCGTTCCACACGTAAAAAACCTGCATCTTTCAGAATTTTGAGATGACGTGACAGACGCGATTGGATCATATTGAATGATGACTGCATATCGCATACGCAGGTTTCACCGTATTCATCGAGGAAACGCAGGATCAGTACTCTCGTTTCATCATTCAGCGCAGCAACACTTTTTAAGAAAATATCCATGGTTTAACAGCACCCATCTGCAGTTGACCACTGTCCCTTTACACTAAATGAAGGTTGGCAGCAACCTGTCCCGCCGGTAAAGCTATCTCCTCCAAAAACCTCTACTTGCTCCATGGTATGGTAATTCTCCCAGATAATACTTTCAGGATCCTGTACCCAGTACTTGTTTGATTTTGCATAACAACAGAGTGCTTCTTTTTGTTTTTCCCCTGCAACACCAGCCGCTTGAAGTCTCTCTTCAAGCTCTTGTACTGCTTCATTACTGTCAACCTGCAGACCCAAATGGTTCAGCCCTGTTTTATCTCTTCCTGAAGATATCGCCATATTTACAGCAGGATCATCTACCAGCCATTGTGCATAATCCTCCTTTAGTTTTGTAGGTTCCATACCAAAAAGTGCCGTATAGAACTTTATACTTTTCTCCAAATCCTCTACCGATATATGTATATGTAACCTCTTCATAATAACCACCATCTATTTAAAATCAAGATGATTGTATCATAAATATAGTCATTAAATCAACATATCTTGATATATTTATTTTATTTTCGCTATAGTTACCAAATTTATTTACTGGGAGTTTATATGTTTCTGGCAATTTCGGTCTTTTTGATAACCCTTATCTTTGTGATCTGGCAGCCAAAAGATCTGCAGATAGGTACAACTGCCATCATCGGTGCTGTGGCTGCACTGATCCTTGGTGTGGTTAGCTTTGACGATGTTATCACGGTCACAGGTATCGTATGGGATGCAACCCTGGCATTCATAGGAATCATCATCCTCTCAATGGTACTCGATCAGATAGGTTTCTTTGAATGGGCAGCACTCAGAATGGCACGACTCAGTCGTGGTAATGGAAACTTGCTTTTTGTCTACATCCTCTTGTTGGGAGCATTGGTCTCAGCCTTCTTTGCGAATGACGGTGCTGCACTCATACTCACCCCTATTCTTTTAGCCAAGATGAAACACTTGAACATGAAACCTCTCGCCATTTTTGCTTTTCTCATGGCAGGCGGATTCATAGGGGACAGTGCTTCCAATCCTCTGGTGATCTCCAACCTGACAAACATTGTTACAGCCGGATACTTTGATATAGGCTTCTGGGAATATGCCAAAACAATGTTCCTGCCGAACCTGCTCTCTATTATCGCATCACTTACAGTGCTGTGGATCTACTTTAGAAAAGACATCCCCAAACATTTGGATATAGAAAATCTTGCTACTCCAGAGTCTGTCATCAAAAACAAAACAATGTTCAAACTCAGCTGGTGGTTCTTGGGACTTTTAATGATGGGGTATTTCATAGGTGACTACTTCAACCTGCCTGTCTCACTCTTTGCATTGGGTGGAGCACTGGTCTTTCTTGCCATCGCGACACATTACAAAGCAACTAAACCCATCATGACCATCAAAACCGCGCCATGGCAAGTGGTCTGGTTCTCTATAGGGCTTTATGTGGTCGTCTATGGCCTTAAAAATGCAGGGCTTACCTCTTACCTGGCTGTCATGATCAGTGACTTACAGGAGATGGGTCAAGCAACAGCAGTCATAGGTACAGGTTTTCTTTCTGCAGGGCTTAGTTCCATCATGAACAATATGCCTACGATCATGATCATGGATATTGCCATAGATGAAGCAGGACATCAGGCATTGGCCTATGCAAATATACTAGGCTCAAACCTTGGTCCTAAAATGACCCCTATCGGTTCACTGGCTACCCTGCTTTGGCTTCATGTACTTGCACAAAAAGGTGTCAAAATAGGCTGGGGGGAATATATGAAAGTGGGACTTGTCATCACTCCTCCTGTATTACTGATAGCCTTACTTGGGTTACTATAAATTGTTTTATCACTACTGATATGAAGTAAATATAAAGGAAAATCAAATGAATCTAAAAAGGTTTTTCGCCTATGGCGAAAAGGTACCAGGATATGAAATTGGGATGCTCAATGAGAGAGAGGCACGTGCGGCAGCAGCGATACTCTTTGTCGGTGCATTTCTAGGCTTAATGAACGGGATCATGTTGCACACGGCAGTCTTTTCCAAATATTTTGTGACGTTTTTTGCTATAGACTTTACGATGCGTATCGTTCAGCCGCGCTACTCACCCAGTTTAATGCTGGGGCGTTTTTTTGTACAGAACCAAAGACCAGAATATGTCGGAGCTGCACAGAAACGTTTTGCATGGATACTAGGATTTATACTGGCATGGCCGATGTTCTACTACCTGGTCATCGATTTCGAGCCTAATCCACTTAAAGTACTGGTGTGTTTGATCTGTATGGCACTGCTCTTTTTCGAAGCGGCCTTCTCTATCTGCCTGGGCTGCAAGATATTCGAATGGGTCAAGAGAAAAGATCCGAAGTATTGTCCGGGTGGTGTGTGTGAAATGAAGATTAAAGAGCCTATTCAAACCTTTTCCATAGCTCAGAAGGTTATCCTTATCTCCACGGTGCTGATCATGGGATACGGCATCTATGCCTATTTTACCAAACTACCCGACAGAACCGTTTTTGTCCAAAAGATGAAAACGATGATGATGAGCCAGGCGGAACTTGATGCTATAAAAGCAACAAAAGAGAAAGAGGAAGAGGATGCATTTTTCAATGACGATGATGATTTCTAGTTCTACCGTTATCATCATCAAACGACGATTAGAGACTATGCTATAGCATAAAGCTCTTTCTCTCTACCGATAAGTATATCAGCCAAAAAGAAGTACGCCTTTCTCCAGGCTTCAATGATATCATCACTTGCAACAGGACCCAATACATCCTTAATCGCTTGTAACAAGGCAACACCCACCATAGGATAATGTTCAGGCTTTACATTTAATTGTACATGTCTTTTTGCCATACTGTCCACCGCAGTACTGATCACATGGAGTTTATCAATATTGGCCGCGTAAGCAATGATAGCCCCGGCAAGCTTTTTGTTCTGATCTTCAGATGCTTCACCAAAAAGTGCTTTTATCTCAGGATGATCTGTAAACAATATTTCATACATCCTTGTGGTAATAGCTTCGCCGTACTCTACCAGTAACGGTGCAGTACCTTTACATATTTCCCTTGTCTTTTGTGAAAGTGGCATTCTTATTCCTTTATTTACTGAATATATATTATTGTATAACTATTATGAATATTATATGTGCATACAATTGTATAATTATTAACCAATGTGGCCTATAAAAGAAAGTCATTGAAATAGCAAAGAGTTGAAGATGAAAGGAGTGACTTGAATTATGTGTATTTTTACATTGTAATCATTATGTAATGATTACAATATATTTTCAAACAGTTTGTCATCTAACTGACCGAGGACCGATGAAAATGATTCATTTTCTATATACTGCATGACTGCCGTGTTAAATGTCAGACTGAATACCCTGCTTCGGTGTTTGAAGTCATAATTTGACATCTCATTTTGCATGTTGCTGATATGTTCTTTCACTTCATTTTCATTCAACTCATGCATAAAGAGAAGGAAATTGTCTTCCAAATAGCGAACGATCTCATAGTGACACTGCTCCTGATTCAAATAACCGATCATATAATCACTGACCTGTTTTAAGAGTCTATTACCTATATTTGCATCATACTCTCTAACGATCTTGTCATAATCGGATATCTTGATACTGACCAAAAACCCGCGATCATTAAAAGTTTCGTTATTATTGAGCTTGTCTTTAAATATCCATAATCGATTTTTGCTCTGTGAAATGTCATCTGAAAAGAGCTGTGAACGCAGCGTATCCATGGCAGATTTTAATACGTTCAGTTCTTTGACATACTCTCTATCCGTATCAAACCATTGATGCTCCATTTTTTTCAATGACCGCATCGTGTTCATCATCTCATCATCCCCTGTTATAACACTATAGGTATTTTTTTCTTGCTGCTGATCATCTACTTTTCTCATCTCTTCAGTAAAGATCTCAAGATACGTAGAAGGCAGCACGACCTCATTCTTCAGCAGTCGTAGCATTGTTTTTTCCGTTATCTGGACCAAATTATCCTTATGCAATGGTATCTCCTTCCGAGCCGAATGTTACAGTCACATTCTCCCAATGGGCTGGTTTATGCAAATGGTAACCTTGCAGATAATCTACACCGATACTTTTTGCCAGTCTCATAATATGCGCATCACTAATATATTCAGCAATGGTTTTGATCCCAAGATCATGACAGATCTTTACCATATTCTCCAAGATGACCCTATATTTTTCATTCTCTATTTTCGATACCAATGAACCATCAAGCTTGACATAATCGATATCAAGATTCACAATATTGTCAAAATTGGAAAATCCACTGCCGAAATCATCTATAGCGATAAGTACACCTTCTTTTTTTAGTGCAAAAATAAATTCGTTGACCTGTTCAATATCTTCGATCTCTTCACTCTCTACGATTTCAACCGTTAAACGACCACCTATCTTTCTATTTTTAATCTCTTGCATCAGAGTATGACAAAGTTCAGGGTTATTGATATCCAGATAAGAGAGGTTCAAGGTCATTGCAACCTCATGTTTCTCCATCACATCAAACACTTTTCCTATCATTTGTGACATCAACTGTGTATATAAACGGTACTCTTTTGATTTTTCCATGAATGATGCAGGTGACAATACATGCCCCTCTCTGTCCATCAGTCTCATAAGACTTTCATATTTACATGGGGTACTGTTATCCTCAGCATCAAAGATCCCTTGAAAATAAGGTGTAACGGTTTCTTGTTTGATATTCTGTAGCAGTGTCTCATAGACTTTATTGACGATATGTTCATTCTTATGG
>JBNLDB010000113.1:0-5268 GCA_050304115.1 Sulfurovum sp.
AGGCTTTAAAGTTTTTTATAATCAGGATAAGCCTAGAATGACACCCAGACAGGTACTGGGTCTTGAACCGGTAAATGACAAAAAAGTGAGAGATATGCCTAAAGTGATTACCTATCAGTAGTTTGTGGAGCCAAGAGACGAATATCTTTTTTTATCCACTATAAATTCTATTTGATTGCATTAATCTGTTGATTGATAGCATTAAGAGTAATATAAAAATAACTTATTGTCTAAACCTTATAAAATTTATAAGGTTTTCTATCTTCTTCATTATCTTGTCCTGATCGTCATGATGGAAGCGAGAAAAAGTTTTCTTTTTATTTTGTTTGAGAATAAGCAAATAATGTTATGATGCCAACAAAGATTATCTCACACCTAAAAGGAAACGCCCATGTATACGGTACAAATGGAAAAAGAGTGTAAATGTTTCAAAAATAGTGAATACAGCAACAATGTGACCTTTGAAACACAACAAGATGCCTACAAGTATGCAACCACAGTTGCTGAATTTATGAATGAAGAGTTTTGTGGTACACACAACTTTACGGCGCATAAAGGGGAAGGGGACCACTTTCTCATAACAGTCGCGATCAATCCTGAGGCTGTTGGCATTACACCTCATGTGAGTTGTGATGTTGGATGTAATGCTGCTGACAAGTGGTCTTTAGAGTCTAATGCCAAATCTGGTAAATAACATTCAATTAAACATTAATTTTTAACCTTACGCATCATCTTACACCAACCGGTATCAAAGTTTCTAAATATATAGTCTATGACTTTAACATGCCTGCCAGATATCCGCTGGCAAACGACCATTGCAGGTTATACCCACCACAGGGACCATCCAGGTTCATCACTTCGCCGCAGAAATAGAGTCCTTTGAGTTTTTTACTCTGCATCGTGTAGGGGTCTATCTCTTTGAGATGTATACCTCCACGCGTGATCATCGCCATTTTAAAACCGTCATGTCCATTGATAGTCAGTGGTGTCCATGCCAGAAGTTTGATGAGTTTGTCTCTGGCAGCTCCCGCCTGTTTACCCAAAGCCAGAGTAGGATCAACCTCCGCAAGTTTGCAGAGTTCCAAACTTACAGACTCAGGGAGCAGGGTTTCAAGCAGCTGCAGCGTATTACGGTGAGGATCTTTGGCCAGTTCCTGTTTGAAATGGTTACGGATCTGCTCTTCATTCATCCCTTTGGTGAAATTAGCAAGTATAGGTACTTCTTCAAATTTATTCAACAGCGGGGTGATCTCCCGGGAAAAATCCAGGACCACCGGACCTCGAATTCCCCCTTTGGTAAAGATAAGGTCCCCTTTGGCAGAGAGTTTTTTATATTTTTTCATATCAACGTGCATGGCGACCTTTGCTATGGTGTCTGCCCTGCAGTTTTCAACCCAGGTCTCTTTGGTTTTCAGCGGCATCATGGCAGGGTATAGCTCGGTTACTTTGTGTCCCACAGACTCTGCCATAGGATAACCGTCCCCCTCAGCACCCAATACAGGATAGCCCAAACCGCCAGTAGCGATCACAACGTGCTCTCCCTTAAAAGTATCCGTAACGGTTTTGACTCCTGTCACTCTCCTGCCATCATGCTCTAATGTTTCAGCCTTTTGCGAGCACAACACTTCGACACCAAGGTGCTGCATCTCCTGTTCCATCGCATGAATGATCGTCGAAGAGCTATGGGTGACGGGAAAGACCCTGTAGCCGTCCGGAGCATGACTCTCCACACCGATCTCTTTGAAAAATGCCATCAGTGCTTTATGGTCCAATGCTTCGAGACTAGGGGTCATAAAACGCCCATCCCGTCCAAACCGGGCCATGAAATCTTCATTGGAGAGTGTGTTGGTCAGATTGCAGCGTCCACCGCCTGTGGCTTTGAGTTTTGCGCCTATCTTGGAGAGTTTTTCGAGAAGAAGTACAGACTTTCCTGCACGTGCAGCAGTAATGGCAGCCATCATACCCGCTGCCCCGGAACCCACAACTATAAGATCGTACTTTGACACTGAAGATTCCTTATAAAAATAATCAACATCATAACAAAAATCGCATAAACCCCTCATCAATTTCACAATAAATACACATAGAATAGTGTACAAGAATGCTATAACCGATCTTCGGGATGAAAGGAACAAATAATGAAAAGTGTATTACTGATAGGATTATTGGCTTCTGTAGCATGGGCTGCAGATTTTTCTCATATGAGTACAGAAGAGATGATGAAGATGCGTGGAAGTGTACCTGTGGATGATCGTCCTGCTTTTAGAGAAGAGATGCAAAAACGCATGCAGAGTATGACCCCGGAAGAAAGACAACAATACATGCAGACAAAGAAAGGCATGGGAATGGGTATGGGCAAAACTGGTAAAGGTAGCTATTGTGGACGTATGCAGCCAACGTTTGAGGAGTATGACCTTAACAGTGACGGAAAGATCACCCAAAGTGAATTGGAAGAGGCACGGGAAAAACGTATGAACCAAAAAGCCAAAGAGGGTAAACTGTTAAGAAATACAGGGAAGGCTCCCGCATTTGCCGATATGGACAAAAACAAAGACGGTGCTTTAAACAAAGAAGAGTTTCAGCTTCACCAAATGGAACAGATGAAAACATGGAAGAAAAAGTGTTCTGTGAAGGGTCAAGGTAAAGGTATGATGAGAAATGCGGCCACCTTTGCAGAGATCGATACCAACAATGATGGGGTTATCAGCCAAGAGGAGTTCCGTGTACACCAAACCCAGAGAATGCAAGACAGTGGGAATTGTCCGTCAGGGAACTGTCCCTAGGCATTACTGCTTATTCCCGCCATTATGTGTGGGAGAGCAGAGTGATACAGCACCACTTTACACACCTAATCTTTTCTGTGGATCTTTTACCGCTTTAACTTCTACAATACACATACTTTACACACTTTATAGATAAAGTAGGATAATTTCTGATAATTAGGAAATAATCCAATATCTAAGGAAAAACCATGAAAAAACTAATCATCATAGCATTGTTTGCTTCGGGTGCATGGGCTATAGATCAACCTAGGTTTTCCGATTTTGATCTTAATAGTGATGGCAAAATTACCCAAAGTGAATTGGAAGAAGCACGTACCATTCGTATGAAGCAGAGGGCCGCAGAAGGTCGAATGCTGAAAAATGCAGGAGAAGCCCATACATTTGAAGATATAGATGCCAATAGTGATGGATCTATCAGTAGAAAAGAGTTTCTTTTACATAAAACGATACACCATACGCAAGCCTGTGTCACCTTTGGCTAATAAAGATCTATGAGCGATAAGGTCATAATGGACAGCCTAAAGTAAATGAAGAGACACAAGATATCATCAACGCTTGTCTACCACTTCCACTTTGTGTGGAGGTGGATCATAACATCAAATACATACAAACTCACCTTTTAAACATCTATGATAAAATACTCCATAATAAAGCAATAGCGTATAATACTAAATAATATTAGACAAAGGGGATGCTTCTTTTGATATTTACTACTCAGTCCATGCAGGATATCATCGCAACACTTAGAATGAAGGCAAAGATATGTGAAGCTTCTGAAACCTTCAGTTTTGAAACCATTGATCCTGATCTCGGAGAAGGGTATGCCGGTGAGCTACTGGAGATAGAAGGTGAAAACTATATTTACCGGGGCTACAAATCATGGACTGATCTTGCAGAACTTTTGATGTGTAAAATGATGACTCCTGAAAAAAGTACCTATCCTCTAGTCAAACTTACCTTTAAAAAGCTGGAAACGAAAAGCTCTTTTCATAGTGAATCCTCAAGTGCCAAAGAAGAAAAATACGGTGTAAACTCCCATTTTTCCAAAATACAAAAAATGGAAGAACCGGCATTTCTCTACTACTATACTCAAGCCCTACACAATGCCAAGCTCAGCCAAAGAAGCTCTGTCCTTAACCTCGGCATCAATACAGGCGATGAATTCTACATCATCAAAAGCAGTTTAGAAAACGACACGTATGAAAAATTGAAGCTCGTAGGCGTTGACCATTCAAAATCAGCCATCAACTATGCGAAAAGCTGTTTCCCTGAAGAGAATGTGACATTGTATGCACATGATATCAATGACTTGGAACGATTACACCTGGGAAAATTTGAACTGTTCATAAGTATAGGTACACTGCAAAGTCCAAGTATCAACTTCAAACCCTTTTTTATGTCATTGGTGCAAAACCATCTTGAAAAAGATGCTGCAATCATCTTAGGTTTTCCAAACAGTCGTTGGATAGGGGGAGAGATGATCTATGGAGCTAAAGCGCCCAATTATGCTATGAGTGAAATGTCACTGCTTTTTAATGATGTCATGTTTTGTAAGAGATATTTGCAGCAAAAAAAGTTCAGGGTCACACTTACAGGAAAGCAGTACATTTTTTTAACTGCCACAAAGATTATTTGAGTAGAATTAAAACATCTCAGAATAAAAGGACTCTCTATGAAACTACAACTCTTTATTGCATCTTTACTCTGTACAGCAGGCATACATGCATCACAAAGCTATGGTACGCATAAACTTAGTGAATCACAAGAAGGTATCAAGTATATCAAGATGCTTGGCGGAACACTGAAAAGTCAACTCAAAGCACAACTTCAAGCAGATCCCACTGGTTTAAGTGCCATTGGTTTTTGTACAGCACAAGCACAGCTTGTTACCAATGAGGTCAATGCTAAGCTGCCGGATTATGCCACAGTAAGAAGAACGTCTCTTAGGACAAGAAACAGTCTGAATAAACCTGATACAAAAGATATAGAAGTGATGAAAGAGATTGAGGAGTCGATCAAAAATAAAACAGCTACAGCCACAATGATAAGAAAAATAAAAACCAAAGAGGCCACACGTTACTACAAACCGTTGATAGTAGAGGCGGCCTGTCTAAAGTGTCACGGTGAGAACATCTCTCCTGAGATACAAGCAGTGATCCAAGCTTCGTATCCTGATGAGAATGCCAGTCATTACACTTTAGGTTCATTTAGAGGTGTAATCGTCTCCGAGATCAAAAAACGTTAATCTAAATATACCCGGGGTTTACTCTTTGCCCCAAAGTTCTCTTTTTTATGTGACATAAATATGACATCAAAATGTTATATTTTCAATGAAGTTTTAGGGGAAGGGTGAAAATGAAAAAAGTACTATTATCATAATGACTGTAATTTTAAAAACAGAGGGAACAATTCAACATCTCCCGGCAACAAAATTTCTTAAATTTAATGTTATTACATACAAATGAACTTATATTTTCACCATCAC
>JBNLDB010000114.1:0-5210 GCA_050304115.1 Sulfurovum sp.
TCTCCCCTTCATAACTTGACAGATGTACTAGTTCTGCAAAGCTTGCCACAGCATCAAAGAGTCTTCCCATAGAACTGCACAACGGAGCATTCAACCCCTTTTCCCACGCCTTATGAAGTAACGTGACCTCTTCTTTGGTGAATTGTTCTAACAGTGCTAACTTCAGTGTATGGATCTCATCAATTGTATAGGTTTCAAACAAGAGTGAAAGTGCAGATCTACGGGGTTCTTTAATGGCCTTTTCTCCGCCCAAAAGACGAAAAGGTTCAAAGGTTACGATACGATCATACTCTTGATGGTCTGCGATCATCACTTCCCCTCCCCATATCGTTCCATCATCACCATAACCTGTACCATCAAAGGCGAATCCCAAAACCTTTCCCTCTGTATGATGTTCGCCCATTACTGCAAGAAGATGTGCATAGTGATGCTGCAGTGCAATAGTCTGCAGGTTTGGATGCTCTTTTTGCAAGCCTTGAGCCCATTTTGTGGTCATATATTCGGGATGCTTGTCATAAACGATGACATCAGGTTCAAAATCATAAAAGCGTTTAAAAGTATGCAGGGTACGTTCAAAATATTCAAATGCTTCCAGTGAATTTAAATCACCGATATAGGGACTCATGATCAGTGTATCATCAAAGATCAGGGCAAGACTGTTCTTTTGATGTGCTCCGACAGCGAGTATCTTTTTTTTACTTTTAAACGGCAGTTTCATGCTCTTGGGTGCATAGCCTCTGGACATACGTAGCGTAATCTTTTCATTCCCTGCCATTTGCAAGACACTGTCATCATTTGCATTGAGTATATCACGGTCATGGTCAAGTATCATATCAACGACAAAGCCAAGTTTTTCAAGTAACTCCCTACTGTTCCGCAGGATCGGTTCATTGCTGTGATTCGCACTTGTAGCGACAAGCGGAACCTTGACCTCTTTGAGCAGAAGGTGATGCAGCGGCGTATAAGGAAGAAAAACGCCTATACGATCGATACCCGGTGCTACAAGAGGACTGATACCACTCTTTTTTCGCATGGGAACGATGACGATAGGTGTTTCTTTGGATGTGATCAATGCGGCTTCCCTTGGAGATAGTTCTGCAGCATCTTTTATACTTTTCATATCCGGGAACATCACAGCAAAAGGCTTGAGCGGTCTTTGTTTGCGTTTTCTTAGCGTATCTACAGCATGGGTGTTGGTGGCATCACAGATCAGATGAAATCCTCCAAGTCCCTTGAGCGCTACAATAGCGCCTTTTTTGATAGCATCTGCTGTTAATTTTATGGTATCACAGCCCTCTTCCAAGAGAGTATGTTTGCTATCAAGCAATTTGAGTGTCGGTCCGCAATTGGGACAGCTGATAGGCTGTGCATGAAAACGGCGATCCAGGGGATCCATGTACTCTTTTTGACAGGCTTCACACATGTTAAAAAAATGCATAGAAGTGTTTGGTCTGTCATAGGGAAGAGTTTCTATGATGCTGTAACGTGGTCCACAGTCCGTACAGTTAATAAAAGGATAGGCGTAACGTCTATTGGTTGGATCATCCATCTCCCGAAGACAATTTTTACAGACAGCAATATCGGGAGGGACCAAAGCGGATTTTTGACTTTCTGTTTGACTTTGAAGAATTTGAAATGTGGTATGACCGACACAGTGTGCATCTTCGCTGGTGAGGGTATCGATACGTGCAAGAGGTGGGAGTTCATTGTGCAATGCTTCTGTAAATACTTCAATTGCGCTCTCTTCGCCCTCAAGTTCTATGTGTACTCCCGCAGCAGTGTTAACGATATAACCATTTAAATGGTAACGGTCAGAAAGCTGGTAGATAAAAGGACGAAAACCCACGCCTTGAACGACCCCGGTAATATTGAATCTTCTATTCACTTCCAAGGGTTATCGCTCCCAGTGCGACATTGGCATCATCTATACTCAAACGTTTGTTTCTGTAGATAGGGTAATTGACACTCAGGGCATTATAGGCACGCATCAATAATTGACGGTTCTCAAATATCCCCCCACTGAGTGTTACACCATGAATACCGATATTTGCATCTATATTTTCAGCCTGCTGTGCAATAAAATCTGCCAAGGAATCAATAAAACCGAAACTAAGAAGATAGTCATCCAGACCGGCAAGCTTGAAACTCATGGCAGAACGGATAGCAAGCCTTGGATCAAGTTGGTATCCTTCATCTGTACTTATGATCTTGTAATCGATACGAGGACCTGATTTACCACTAAATTCAATCGCAGTGGATTCAAGTTTTTCACACGACTCTACAGCATCATCACCTTGATACAAGCCGATAAAAACAGCGGCCATTGACCATATTTTGGTAATATCAGACGTATCGTCAGTGGACTGAAATTTCACTTGTGCGATCGTCTCATAGAGTTCGGGAAAAGTATTTTTAAAATTGTTCACCAGACGCATACCACTCTCATTCATTGTTCTGATCGCTTCGAGCATATGTTTAGGCTGCGTTATATCATTATCTCTGAAGAGTACCATAGGTGTATAGCCTATTTTCGTGGAAAAAGAAAAGATATGTGAAGGATGTGTACGGCTGAAATGTATCCCACACAAAGACTGTCCTCCCAGTGCATGTTCAAGCACAATGGAACGCATGGCAGCATGTGCAGGTTCAAAACGAATGACATTGGAAACGGAAGGTTTTTCATGGTTCGCAATATAGCGTATGGTTGGCTGATCTTTCAAGTCAAGTTCTTTTTCAATGTGCAGTCTGTTTGTGTCTCCATAGGCCTGGAAACCGTTATATTCACAGAAAGAAGGATGTTTTAAATGCATATCTGTCTGCCATGGCAGCATATCACGACCGGGCGCTATGATCACATGTTCATCCAGCGCAGCAGCGACACGCAATGTAGATACATGATCACAATACACGGCATCTATGCCTTGGTTCTTTAACGCCGTAGAGAGTGCCAAAGTAATTGTATCATCTGCAAAGAAGACGGGATAGAAAGGCTGATCCAATTCATTTTCAGCGCGAAACATTAATTTTGGTTTTAAACGCACGGTAGGTTTTTCCACCTTCATCAACGTCTCCAGTTCACCTTGCGTAATAAGAAATTTATCGGAAATATCTGTGGGATCACAAAACAGTATACCCTGATCCTTTCTTTCTTTGGTACCTAACAACGAAAAACGGCGTAAACCATTATAGGTCGGTAAGCTTACTTCACCTTTTTGAACTAAAACAGTTGCCAATTGTAGAAAAAGCTCTTCTTCTGACGATGCTGTGAGTTCTGTAAATGAAGTGAGATCATCCAATGATAGTGACTGTTCGCTGAACCCGCAAACAGAACATGGATGAAAGGGATTCAAAGTGTTGATCACTTTTTCCTGACATTCGGGGCAATAAGGTACTTCATAGGATGCATCATGTTCAGATAATGTGTCAAAAGTATTATTTTGAGAAACATGTGCCCTATCAACCTCTTCAATCCTGTACTCTTCCAAGAAAAGTGATTGGGGAATGAGTGAGGATATTTGTTCTGCAAGGGCTTCCAAAGAAGCCTGGTCACCTGATGTTTCTATCCAGTATTCTGTATCCTCTTGATGAAGTGAAAGTGGTAGTTTTGAGAGTGTATTGATACGATAAAACAGACGTGTTAATAATCCATTATTATGGTTGTATTTGAATTTAAACGCTATATGCATTATGTGCCCTGTATGAATTTGGAAGAATGGTTTGTATATCTACTTCTGATTGTTTTACGGCATCAATACCCATCTTTTTTAAGTGATCTAAAAGCGTCTTTTCCATTAATGGAACGGCAGCGGCCACACCTTCAGAAAGGGAGAATTCAGTAGCTTCTATCACGGTTGGTACGACTCCCATGATCATAGTGGGCGGACGATCACCTGCAAGGTCCATCATATTGAGTGTCTGCAGCATTTCAACTTCATGTGCACTCCCCTGCCAATCTACTGCATCAGGAACAGCGTCAAAATCAAAGAAGTAGACTTCACCTGCTTGTACCTCCGGTGCATTGATCGTATCGATTACGATCACATGATCATACTCTACTATGATAGGTATGAGTCTTTGTGCCAGGGTGCCCCCATCCACAAGATCAATTTTGGATTCACCTTTAAAACGGTATTTCTGTCCTATATAATTGATGAAATGGACACCTATCCCCTCATCACCAAAGAGCAAATTCCCTATACCAAGCAGTAATATCTTCACGTATTGTCTTCTTTATCTTCTTTCTCTTTTTTCAAATGGTAGTCATAACCGGTAAACATCACATCCAATGCACCATGTTTAAATCGTACAGCAGACCAGATGACAAGATATATATGAATAGGAATAAAGATCAAATAACCCCACATGATTATATGATGAATGTACCGTACATTGGCCAGTCCTCCCATCCATGCTTCTAAAACACGCATTGGTTCATATAACCAACTACCGATACCTAAATGATATACATGTACATAAAGTATTAATCCGGTCACTGAAGCTAACACAACCAGGAGCATAATAACAGTATAGGTAATAAATTGTAAAGGACCATAAAAGCCTTTTTTACGCAATTCACCGATAAAAAAGTAAGATTTTAACTGGATGATCCAGGATTTGATACTAAAAACATCTTTGAGTGAACTCAACTCCCTTCCACTGTTTGTGCCAAAAAAGAAGAGATAGATACGAAGTAATCCTGAAGCGATAAGGATAAAACCTAAGATCAAATGCCATTTAGTCCACTCTGCATAGAGCAGTTTATCCGTTGAACCTTCTGGAGAAAGGAAAGGTTCAGCGATGTAAAAACCTGTGATAATAAGCCCTGTGATCACAATCGCTCTTATCCAATGTAAGACGCGATTGCTAACACTGTAGACAAAATCAGGATGATCTGAAGTAAATTTCTCTATTTGTCCCATGGTGACCCCTTCTCCTTTATCTGTATGAACTTTTTCATCTTAATACCTTAACAAGCTGCTCCGCTGCTCATAGGATTTACTTTAAATTCACTGAGTTCTGTACCTTTCATATCCATGACATGTACTGAGCATGACATACACGGGTCAAAAGAGTGAATGACTCTAAGTACTTCAAGCGGTTTTGTCGGATCTTCAAGTTTTAATCCTACCAGGGATGCTTCATAAGGTCCAATAGTACCATTGGCATCCATTGGCCCGGCATTCCATGTTGTCGGCACGACTGCCTGATAG
>JBNLDB010000115.1:0-5163 GCA_050304115.1 Sulfurovum sp.
GTCGATAGTTTTTTTCTTTTTCCCGTTTTTCCTGTTGGATCTTTTGTTTATAGGCTTTTTTCTTCTCTTCCATGTGTGCAGCATCTTGCAAGTCCTCTTCATTGTCATGACGGACCGCATCAATGAATTTACTATGGTCATCGAACTGTCCTGTTCTTACTGCCCAGATCAAAGCGATTAAGCCTATGGCACCCAAAAATGTGGAGACCCCTATCATTAAAATGACTATATTTTCTGACATTACCTATCCTTCTTCTTGCACAAAAGCAAAGCTCCTGTACAATCCATCTCACTTTTTGCTAAAGCATTATACAGGTAATCCCTAAATGATTTTTCGTAAAAGATTCGCCTTTGTCTCATTTCTTTTCCTTAAATTTTAAACGTTTGATACGCAGTGAGTTACCGACCACAACCAACGAGCTCAAGCTCATGGAGAGTGCTGCAACAAGAGGGTTGACAAACCCCATGACAGCTAACGGAACAGCTACGACATTATACAACAAGGAGAAGCCAAGATTCTCTTTGACCGCGCCAAACGTTCTTTGTGAGAGTCTATACGATTCGTAAATACTTTCAGGCTTTTCATCTAAAAGCACGATGTCACTCACAGAGATAGCTACATCAGCACCATTTCCCATCGCGATGGAGATGTCTGAAGAGGCAAGGGCTATAGCATCATTGATACCGTCTCCGGCCATCACAACAATATGTCCCTCTTGATGGAATGTATCTATCAGTGCAGCTTTGTCCTGAGGGAGAAGTTTCGCATGTACTTCTTCTATGCCTACCTCTTTCGCCACTTTTTGGGCACTCTGTTCATGGTCCCCTGTCATCATGACCACCTTGACCCCTAACGCTTGAATCTTTTTGATGGCCTGGGCTGCACCCTCTCTGATGGTATCTGTCAACTCAAAACGTGCCACGAGTGTGTCGTTTATCGTGAAGAAGAAGAGGGCATTTTGTGAATCCGTATCTAGATCGAGCTTGGAAGCCGGCATTAGTTCCGCATTGCCTCCAAGCAGTGACTGGTTTTGATATCTGGCTTTGATCCCTTTGGCTTCTATGCTTGTGATCTCTTTAAGAGAGAGCGTTTCCAGGTTTTCATGCATATCCTCAAGATAGGTTTTGATCCCCAGAGAGATAGGATGGTTGGAGGTACTCACCAATGCATAGAGCAAAGAGGGATCGAATGCTTCAAGATAGTCAGTTTTGACAACAGAGGGTTTACCTTCGGTGATCGTACCTGTTTTGTCTAAAGCAAGGATATCACTTTTCGCCATCGTTTCCAGAAAAGAAGCTTCTTTAAAAAGGATACCCCGTTTTGCCGCAACACTGATACCCACAAGGGTTGCCATAGGCGTAGCCAACCCTAAGGCACAGGGACAGGCAATCACGATCACAGATATCCCTACGATAAGTGCCTGTTCAAAGCTTTCAGTCCAAAAGTACCAACCCACAAAAGTCAGTAGGGCAATGATGAGAATGACTGTTGAAAAGTATCCCGACACAGAGTTGGCAAGCTGTTCTATACGTGGTTTTTTAGTGATAGATTCTTCAAGAAGATTTACGATGGAGGTCAACATAGAGTTTGAAGCATCTTTGGTCGCACGGTAGTGTACCACGGAGTCTAAACATAGGGAACCACTCAAGATAGTGTCATGTTTCTTTTTATAGACAGGTTCATTTTCACCGGTGAGCGAACTCTCATCAAAAGAGCCTTCTCCCCAGGTGACTTCACCGTCAATGACGACCTTTTCACCGGGTTTGAGTTCGATGATATCCCCTGCAACGATGTTTTCAATGCTCACCAGGGACTTTACGCCGTCTTTCAGCGTGGTCACTTCGGTGGGCGTACTTCCCATAAGAGTGTCCAAGGTATCCACGGCATGTTTTTTACTCAGTACTTCAAGGTATTTCCCCACCAGTACGAAAGTGATGATCATCACGACAGAATCAAAGTAGACCTCTCCGCTTTGAGTGATCATGGCATAGATGGAGTAGATATAGGCCGAAAGTGCACCTGAAGCCACAAGGGTATCCATATTGACGATGTTGTTCTTATAGCCGTAGTAGGCACCTCTGAAAAAGATCCATCCAGAGTAAAAGAGTACCGGTGTGGCCAATATGAATTCCGCTACATTGAGGATATCTTTAAACGATTGCTGTATGCCTCCAAAGTATCCGGCATAGTGTGCAACAGCCAGCCACATAATGTTCATAGCCCCGAACACGGCCACTAAAATACGGGTATAATAGGTTTTTCGTGTAGCGATGGCACGTTCTTCTTGTAGTTTTGGATCATAAGGGTAGGCATTGTAACCGATCGAACGGATCGTCTCTATGATCTTGGAGAGTTTGATGACCCCGGGGTCCCAGATGACCTTGGCTTTGTTGTTGGTATAGTTGATACTTGTCTCTATGACCCCATCGGTTTTATGCAGCACTTTTTCGTTGAGCCATACACATGCAGAACAGTGGATACCTTCGATAATGAGGTTGATCTCACACAGTCCATCCTCATGGATAGTAATGTATTTGTTTTTAAATCCATCTAAGTCAAACTTTTCGAGATCTTCATTGCTCTGGATGGCAGGCTGAAGTTTGGTATCGCCTAACTTGTCATAAAAGGTATCCAGCCCTTCAGCATTCAAGAGATGGTAAACCCCCTGGCAGCCTTTACAACAGAAAAACAGTTGTTTCTCATTTTGCTGTTCAGCGATCATCACTTCTTCAGGAAATGTGAGATTACAGTGGGTACATGCTATGTCTGCCAATGATACTTCCTTGATTGATTGCACTATGCAGTTTTTTGGTCACATTACGAGAAGTATATATTTTATCTAAATATGGGTAAAATCTTCTATGGAAAATGCACTTTTATTGACGATCATCCTTCTTTTTGCAGAACTTTTTGAAGCCTATATTCAGCGTGCCCAGACACTTTTTGGTGTTTTGAAAAAACTCTATAGTTATTATGAGAAAAGCATTTTTCTTTTCTTTCTCATCCAGCCGGGGTTTTACTTTATACTTTTTGTAGTCGTTCTTACGGGTGTACTGAATATGAGTATGATCTTTCTTTTGGCCATTAAGGTCTTTGATCTGTTTTATAAAATAGAACTTATTAAAAAAGTCTTTATCGAGCGCAGAGTCTCGCAAGAGATGGTACAAATGTTAGAGTGGAAAATGCCTTCAATGTTTTTTTTAATGGGAGCAGCCTTATATCCTCCCTTACTGTTTTTTTCCCTGACATAAAATGTATGCGAGCAGTCTTAGATATACGATAGTGGCAGCGCAGTGTCTCAAGTTTTACCCAAGAGGCGCTTTAATTATAATTTCAGCCAAAAAGGATTATAATGCGATGAACTACTACACGTAGCATATCGTATGGCTAACGTACAATCTTCATAATGCATATTCAAAACAAGAGGAAATATGAGCGATAATAAAAAATCTTCTAACGGCAATGCTGCTAGCAGAAAAAACAGAACACATGTACCGGTAGAGGGTTACAAAATAGAAAATCTTCAACAACTTCCATTGACAGAACTTGTAACAATAGCAAAAGAAGTAAAAGTTGAAAACCCGAATGAATTCCAAAGAAAAGACCTTATTTTTGAAATCCTTAAATCGCAAGTGAGCCAGGGAGGATTTATCCTCTATACGGGTATTCTTGAAATCATGAACGATGGTTTTGGTTTTTTACGTTCTATCGATGGAAACTTCGCCAACTCGAGTAATGACACCTATGTAAGCGGTACACAGATCAAACGATTTGCATTGAGAAACGGTGATATTGTGACAGGTCAGGTACGTTCTCCTAAAGACCAAGAGAAGTATTATGCACTGCTTAAAATCGAAGCGATCAACTATTTGGCTCCGGAGAAGTCAAAACAGAGACCTCTTTTTGAAAACCTTACCCCACTCTATGCCAGTGAACAACTCAAACTTGAGTATAACCCGATGAAGATGACAGGACGTGTACTGGATCTTTTTACCCCAATAGGAAAAGGACAAAGAGCACTGATCGTTGCTCCGCCACGAACAGGTAAAACAGAACTTTTAAAAGAACTGGCTCATGGTGTGACACATAATAATCCCGATGCTTCGCTTATGGTACTTCTGGTAGATGAAAGACCGGAAGAGGTCACAGATATGCAGCGTTCAGTGAAAGGTGAAGTCTATGCTTCAACATTTGACCTTCCTGCCCAAAACCATGTAAGAACAGCCGAAATGGTGATAGAAAAAGCCAAAAGACGCGTGGAGATGGGTAAAGATGTGATCATACTGCTTGACTCTATCACAAGACTTGCACGTGCCTATAATACTGTCACACCAAGTTCGGGTAAAGTGCTTTCCGGTGGTGTAGATGCCAATGCCTTGCATAAACCAAAACGTTTCTTCGGTGCAGCCAGAAACATAGAGGAGGGTGGTTCTTTGACCATCATTGCTACAGCACTTATAGATACGGGTAGTCGTATGGATGAAGTGATCTTTGAAGAGTTTAAAGGTACAGGTAACTCTGAAGTGGTTCTCAGCCGTCACGTCTCTGAAAGACGTATCTATCCTGCGATCGATGTAACGAAATCTGGAACGAGAAAAGAAGAATTGATGATGGATCCTGAAACCCTTCAAAAAGTATGGGCATTGAGAAATGCAATGCAAAACATGGAAGAGGTAGAGGGACTTAAGTTCCTTTTCTCTAAAATGATGAAAACCAAAACAAATGAAGAGTTCCTTTCTCTGATGAACGAAGGTGCGTAGGTAACTGCAATGAAAATATCTATATTTTCATCTGAACCGATAGGTGAAGTTGCAGTGAAAGGAATTGTAGATGGGCTTTGCCTATCTACAAGGAGATATAGATAATGCGTATAGGTGTTTTTGATTCTGGTTTGGGTGGCTTGACCGTTGTTCAGGCAATGACCCAAGTGATCAAAGGTGCTCAGATCTTCTATGTGGCAGACACCAAAAATGCGCCTTATGGTGAGAAAACCTCTGAACAAATTCTACAATACTCACTTAATATCACCAAATATCTTATCAATACCCATCAGATCGATGCATTGATATTGGCATGTAATACTGCTACTTCTTCTGCGATCAAACATTTGCGTGAAACGTACCCTTCGCTGATTATTATAGGTACAGAGCCCGGAATAAAAC
>JBNLDB010000116.1:0-5158 GCA_050304115.1 Sulfurovum sp.
CTGTACAGACGGTTTGTCAGAGTATGCAAAACAGCTTGTCTCTTATGTAGGATTAAACAGCGATGAAAAACCATGGCCATTTGGCGATTGGCCGGAGGTTTAGAAAGTAGTCTATACTTTCTTTGACAAGGGTATACTCCCATCGGTGAGGGTGTCAGAACGGAACTATTTAGTCATCATTATGTAATTGTCCACTAAACTCAAAACCAAACTTCATTTTGTTCGCTATTTCTTCTTCCACCTCGTCTATGAGGTCTTCCGTTTGACCTTCTATCCGTTCTATGAAAAACTTTTGTTCTCTTTCCCGCTTAAAGGTATGTACTTTATAAGGTCTGCCGGTACCATGTTCGTCGAGAAACTTTTCAATCGTATCTTCCCAAATGAAGGTTAATTCATGTTCTATGGTTTGTGTCTCTTCTTCATTAGGTAGGGTATAGTTGAATGCTACAATATCTGTGTATGTTATGACCTCATATACTGTATCTTCTTTTTGAGTCGTTACTTCTTTATTTGTCATGATTGTGCCCTTTTGTATATGATGTTTATTCACTGTTATATCAAAGATAGCTTTAAATAAGATATATTTTATCTGATTTATTGTTTTTGTGATACTAGAGTAATGTTTTGTATCTCTTTTTTAGACCTTACTATGCTAAAACATCATCTTTTATCAATATAGTGATACAATGTATTTCACCTAAATTAAAGGAAGAGGGATAAATATGAAAAAAATAGTTTCGTTTTTAGTATTAACAGCTGTGTTGGTAACAACAGTACTTGCTAAAAGTAATATTCAGACACATGAACAACTTGTAGAAAACTACCTATTAATATCAGGGCAAAAGCAAGTTCTTGAGAAGATGCCTACCCAGATGGTAAATATGATTGAACAGCAATTTGCACAGACAGGTCAACCTGTTGACCCGCAACTGTTTGATCTATTTGTAGAAAGTTTTACAAAGGAAGAGACATTAGGACAATTAACAAAGGATATAGAAAAACTTTCACCTGAAGATTTAAATAAGCTGATTACATTTTACAAAACTGAAACCGGTCAAAAGTGTGTAAAACTCAATAAAGAAGAAGATATGGAAGATATGAATCGGGAACTTCCTTCTTTTGTTCAAGAGTTACAAACCAACCCACCTTCTCAGAACCGTATAGACAATATGAATACAATGTTTACAGAGACTAACCTTCTTGCAGGTACTTTGGAGATGGTTGAAGCAGTCACACGTATTTTTAATGCCAGTCTTCCAAAAGAGCAGCAAATGAGTGATGAACAAATAGAGGGGATTATGATGCAGTCAAGTCAACCTATTGCCCAACAACTTATCCTAAGCTTCTATTACGCATTAAGAAACTTTACAGACAGTGAAATTGCTGAAGTAGTCAATATGACATTAACTTCTGAAGGTCAGGCCGAAACTGATGCACAGTTAGCAGGTATAATTGCTTATATGAGTACAGCTTCAAGTGATCTAGTATCTAAAATTGCTCAACTTAAACAATAAAACCCTATGCTCATTATTATCAGTTAGGTGATAATGAGTGCAATCTTACTGCCATGAAAGTCAATGAGAGATACTCTGATCTTCTACGCTTGACTTTTATATCCAAAACGATAGATAGAATAAAAGAAAGTATCTCAATAAGATGTTGAAGCAAACGGTGTGCTATAATTCCACAATGATTTGAGTGAGGAATTCAGTATGCAGTACTACGACGATGAAAAAAACAAAGCAGGTGCCAAACTAATTTTTATGATCGTGCAAATGGTAGTGCTGACTATGGTGTATATCATAATCTATACTTCTTTTGTGGCGGTCGGATATGCTATAGATGAGTATGGTATGAGTCTTGTGATGTATTTTCCCGTGTTTGTAGCGCTGGTCATTTTCCCCATTCTTCTTTACAAGTATAGACAAATGTTCAATGCAGGCAGAATGATGGCTGCTTTTATATGGACGATGGCAACAGCATCTCTTATCATCGTTTTATTATATGTCTATGTTGCACAGATCGTAGGATAACGTTTCCTTTTGATACGATTTTTCCCTAAAGAACACCAAAAGATCCTTAAGCTTTCACTTCCTGCAGCGGTAAATTCTCTGCTTGATATGCTTCAAATTATCACTGACCTGATTATGGTGGGACGGCTTTCTGCTTTTGCGGTGGCAGCTGTAGGGCTGGGACTGCAGTCACTTATGTTCTTTTTCGCAATGCTCTCTTTGCTTCATATAGGTACTTCTGCACTGCTGTCACGTTTTGTGGGGGCGGGACAACTCAGGCGTGCTTCCACGGGGCTTTCAACCTTGCTTCAATTTGCCTTCTTCCTCTCTTTGCCTCTGATGGGTTTCTGGTATTTCTTTGCATCCAATGTCTATGTATGGTTTGGCACTGCAGATGAGGTAATAACACTGGGAGAATCTTATGTGCAGACACTGACATGGATGTTGCCGTTTGTCCTTACTAAACTGGTATTTGTGACTGCGCTCAATGCTGCGGGCGATACCAAAACGCCTATGCAGATCAAGATAGCCTCTATAGCGCTCAATGTATTTTTAAACTATCTGCTGATCTTCGGGAATTATGGGTTCCCTCAATTGGGTGTGATGGGTGCGGCGGTAGGTACGGTGATCGTCAATATCCTGGAACTGATCGTCTATATGGTGCTCTATCTTCGGCATCAAACACCCTATATCCCTGCCTGGCATTACTCCAAGTCACTCTTGAAGCGTGCATTGAAAGTGGGTATTCCTGCTTCGTTCGAACGTTCTCTGACATTCGGAAGTTTTATGCTTTTCACGGTGATCATTGCACAGTATGGTACAGAGGTGTTGGCAGGCTATCAGATAGGGCTGCGGGTGGAAGGGTTGGCTTTCATGCCGGGCATTGGATTTACCATTGCAGCCATGGCACTGATGGGACAGGGGTTAGGGGCAAAAAAGCCTGAACAGTCCAGGGAGGATGTCATTCTCGTACTCAAATACACGGTGGGCTTCATGTTCTTCCTCTCTTTCTTTATGATATTTATGCCGGAGAAGATCGTGTGGTTCTTTACCGATGATGCACAGACCATTGAAGAAGCGAGTCTTTATTTGCGTATCGTAGGATTGTCACAGATCCCTTTGGCTTATAATTTTGTTCTCTCCGGAGCCCTGCGAGGTGCGGGAGACACCAAACGAACATTGAGGATCAATCTTGTTTCCGTATGGCTGGTCCGTATCATCCCTGCGTTTGTCTTAAGTTGGTATTTTGAGTCTATCTTGCTGGTCTATATCGCCATGATATCAGATACGTTTGTCAAAGCCACATGGCTCTGGAGGACCTTCGATAAAGGTGAATGGCAGAGAATTAAGATTTAACCCATCGTCCTTACATCCAAGAAACTTCCACTCTCATAGGCTAGAAGTTTGGGAAAGGTAGAAATAAGGTTCGCAGCTGCTTCCTCTGCAGTCTGGATAGGGTTCTCTTTGAGTCTTTTGGCCGAGGGGAAGAGGGTGTCATTGACCTCTTCTATGATATGTTCGACCATAGGAGTACGGATGACACCCGGAGCGAGTGCGGTGAAATGGATCTCCGGTAACTCTTTGGCATAGACACTCAGTAGCATGTTCAGTGCGGCTTTGGAGAGTGCGTAGGCTCCCCAGCCCTTGGAACCGTTGACTGCAGCACCCGAACTGATGCCTACAATTTGTCTGACCTGTGAATGTGCATGGAGGGTGTCTATGAGTTCTTTGTTTGCCCAGACATTGACCTCCATCACTGCTTTAGCCTCCATGAGGTCCGTTTGAGAGAGTGTCTTGATGTCACCTAAAAGCCCGGCATTGAGGATTACCATATCAAATGAACGGTGCTGTAAAAACTCTTTGAGTGTAGATTGGATCATAAACGTTTCGCTTAGATCATACGGAAAAAAGAAAAAATGAGGATAATGATCAAGTTTTTTTGGTAGGGTTTTGCCTATGGCATACACAGTGTCACCGTTTTCCAAATATTGTGTGGCCAAAGCTTCACCTAGTCCTGAACTTACACCTGTGATCAGTATGTTTTTCATCACTCTCATCCTTTTGTAATAGTTTTGCTATCTTGATATGATATAATTATATCAGAAAGTAAAGGTCCCATGAAACATGATGGAAACATAATACTTTAACGGGATCTATCTAATTCAAAAAGGAAAGCAATGAGCAATAAAGAAGTAAAAACTCTAGATCAAAGAATTGAGCGAATTTATAAAATGGCAAAAGAGCATTTTGGTGAAGTACGTTTTGTCGGGATCAAAAAGCATACAAAAATAGGTTGGGTTGCCAAGATACAGTTTGATGAGTTTGAATCTCTTGTTGCCGAAGGTGAAAATGCTACGGAGGCATTGAAAAATCTGCGTAAACGTCTTTCAAGAATTATTGACCGTTACAACATGGTGTAAACCTTGAAAAAGAATATTATCCTGATAGGTTTCATGGGTGTAGGCAAAGGTACCACCGCCCGTGCATTTACAAAAAAATACGGTACCTACATTATAGATACGGATGATCTTATAGAATCCAAAGAGAACAGAGAGGTCAAGAAGATATTTGACAAAAAAGGTGAAGCGTATTTCAGGGCACAGGAACAGGTCACTGCCGACTGGATAGAGAAATGTGTAACAGGCACGCTTATCTCTTGTGGCGGAGGTTTCTACAAAGTGGACAATCTGAAGAAACTGGGTACGGTCGTGTTACTCGATGCTTCATTTGAATGGATCCACAACCGTTTGAAAACAGCGAAAAATGCTGAATCAAAACTTGCAAAACGTCCACTTTTTTCAGATGAGAAAAAGGCGAAGAAGCTCTATGATGAACGCGAAAAAGCCTATAGAAAAGTGGCGGATGTGATCATTGATGTAGAAAAACTTACTTTAGAGGAACAGATCAAGCAAATTGCTAAAAAGTGTAAGGTTTAATTTTATTTGATTGACTAAATTTCCTTTAGGTTTAACTTGTGGCGTTGTTTCTCTCTTCATTTGTTTAGAAAAAACGAAGCAAAGTTAGAAAATGCGGTTCACGTAGAGAAAACTTCTTTAGAAAAAAGCGTCGCGCTTCTCGATGTAATCCCGTAGGAACCAGGACAATCGCTTCACTTACAAGGGCGTTCACCACGACAGAATTTATGA
>JBNLDB010000117.1:0-5127 GCA_050304115.1 Sulfurovum sp.
CCTAAAGGAGACTATTTTACCTTACCGAAAGGATCGGTGGCACTTGATTTTGCCTATGCCGTTCACTCCCAGGTCGGTGCCAATGCAGCGGAAGCCTTGGTCAATAAGCAAAAAGTGCCACTTTTGACCATTTTGAAAAATGGTGACATTGTGAATATTATCAAAGACAAAGAAGTGCACTTGTACTGTTCATGGCTTGACACTGTCAAAACATCCAGAGCCAAAGAGGGGATACGAAGCTCATGCAGGGCCAGAATAAAAGAGGCAGATACCTTAAGTGCCTACAATATTCTGGGAACACTCTTCTCTCAAGAGAGCAGTGCAATGAGAGACCTTTTAGATAATATGGAGCATATGGATGCCATATACAAATTGCCGGTTCAGCTTGATTACTACAAAGAGACTATACATAAAGTGGCAGATTATATGGGTACCAAAGTCGTACGTTTTTGGGAACTGCTTAAAAAAGGGTATAAAAAACCCTATATTAAAGAGTTAGAACATTTTAGATTCTTTACGAATAAGCCTATTGACGGTGTAGAGTTCGATTATTGCTGTCATCCTAAAGTTGGTGACCAAATCGTTGCATTTTATAAGGGTAGTAAAGCTATTATACACCACAAATTATGCAAGAAAGCCTACGACAAGATGTTAGATGGTCAAGAGATGGTCTATGTGAGTTGGAGCAGTTCTAAACACTCCAGATACAGACTCACCATCAGTCTTCAGAACAAAAAAGGTATTTTGGCCGACCTGCTGGCGAAACTTTCTGACCTTAATCTCAATATCTTGAGTATAGAGTTGGGTATTAGAAATTCAGAACAAGCAGAGTTCTGTCAGATAGAAGTGGAGAGCAATGAGTCTAAAAAGCAGCTTCTTGCAGAAAAAATTTCACGTCAGTTCAAATTGATAGAGATCATTAGTTTGGATGACGCATATAATAAATAAACAGAGGGTAAGTAAAAATGGTACAAAAAGCATTAGAAGAGATAAGTAGAGGTACTGCAGAAGTCATAGATATGGAACGTATTGAGAAATTGGTTTCAAAATATTATGAAGATGGCAGTACGTATACCGTTAAGGCAGGATTTGACCCTACCGGTGCTGACCTGCACCTGGGGCATACTGTTCTTCTTCAAAAGCTTAGAACATTTCAAAACCACGGAGGGAGGGTACAACTTCTCATCGGTGATTTTACGGCTACGATAGGGGACCCTACCGGGAAGAGCGAAACAAGAAAAGTACTTGATAACGATACGATCATGGCCAATGCAAAAACGTATCAAGAACAGGTTTTTAATATCCTTGATGAGGGTAAGACAGAGGTTGTATTTAACTCTACCTGGCTTAATAAATTAGGTGCTGCCGGGATGGTCGCACTCACCACAACGTTCAGTGTAGCACGTATGCTTGAGCGTGATGATTTTACAAAACGATTTAAAAGTGAGCAGAGTATCTCTATCTCCGAATTTTTATATCCGCTGCTTCAGGGGTATGATTCTGTTGAACTCAAAAGTGATATAGAGATAGGCGGTACAGACCAGAAATTCAATCTTTTGATGGGAAGACACCTTCAGCGTGTCTACAATGTAGGAAAAGAGCAGGCTGTATTGATGATGCCGATCTTGGAAGGACTCGACGGTGTGCAGAAGATGAGTAAGTCTTTGAACAACTACATTGGTATCACCGAAGATCCTAATGATATCTATGCGAAAACACTTTCTGTTTCAGATGAGTTGATGTGGCGTTATTATGAGCTCTTAAGTGAGAGATCACTTGAAGAGATCGCTACGATGAGAGAGGATGTACAAAAAGGCACACTTCACCCTAAAACAGTGAAGGAAAACCTGGCACTTGAACTGGTTACAAGGTTTTATAATGAAGAGTTGGCTACACTAGCCAAAGGAGAGTTTGATAATGTCTTTAAATCAAACCAACTCCCAACAGATATGAATGAAGTAGAAGTAGAAGAGGGTATTTGGATATGCAAGGCATTGGTAGATGCAGGCATCGAACCTTCTACCTCTCAAGCAAGAAGAGATATTAAACAAAATGCAGTGAGCATTGATCAGAAAAAGATCTCTGATGACAAGTTAAATCTTACGACTGGAGAGTATATCCTGCAGGTAGGAAAAAGAAAGTTTGCAAAAGTGAAGGTAAAGTAGTGGCATTTAAATCTTTGAAAATCGGGAAATATACCATTGAAAAGCCTATCGTGCAAGGTGGTATGGGTGTTGGTATATCGTGGGATCAGTTAGCCGGAACTGTTTCAAAAGAGGGTGGTCTCGGTGTCATCTCTGCTGTAGGAACCGGTGTTTATAAAAATAGGAAATACCTTGATGCTAAAGAGATGGTAGGTAAAGAGCACAGACCACTTGATGCGATCAACTTTTACTCCTATACTGCACTTAAAAAAATATTTGACAATGCAAGAAAAATTTGTGGGGATAAACCTTTGGCTGCGAATGTTCTCTATGCGCAAAGCGAATACAACCGTGTGGTAGAAGATGCATGCAGGGCCGGAGCAAATATTATCATCACAGGTGCAGGTTTGCCGCTCACTATGCCTGAAGCAACGAAGAACTATCCTGATGTAGCCTTGGTCCCCATTGTCTCTACGGCCAAAGCGTTACGTATTTTATGCCGTCGTTGGAAAAAAACACATGACAGGCTTCCTGATGCTGTCATCGTTGAAGGACCGCTTAGCGGTGGACACCAGGGTTTTAAGTATGAAGAGTGCTTTATGCCTGAAAACCAGTTGGAAGCGATCCTGCCTCCTGTGGTCGAGGAAGCTAAAAACTGGGGTTCTATGCCGATCATCGCTGCAGGTGGTGTGTGGGACCATGATGATATTGTCAAAATGATGGAACTGGGTGCAGACGGAGTACAAATGGGTACACGGTTTATCGGTACAGTGGAATGTGATGCCAGTCAAGTGATGAAAGACATTATTATCAATGCCAAAGAAGAGGATATCAAACTCTTTAAATCTCCAGTAGGGTATCCTGCCCGTGGTGTCAAAACACAGCTTCATGAAGATATAGAAAAAGGAACAGCACCGAAAGTAGCCTGTATCTCAAACTGTGTGGCACCCTGCCATCGTGGTGAAGAAGCGAAAATCGTAGGGTACTGTATCGCAGACAGACTCACCGATGCGTATGACGGTATCAAGGAGACGGGACTCTTCTTTACAGGTGCCAACGGGTATCGCCTCACAGAGATCATCACCGTGAAAGAGCTGATGGATAAATTGATGAATGGAGAAGATAAGTAAAACGATGCCGAAGTTGAGTAGGGTTTTTCTTTTACTACTGCTACTGAATACACTACTGTTCTCCAGTACGAACATATTAGAGAAGGCTATTGTCAAAAAAGATGAACTACGTCTTCTCTTTTCTAAAAATTTCAATAAAAAGAGTGTCAAACATTTTACACTCAGCAATCCCTCTAGAGAAATTTATGACTTTAAAAATACACGTATCGCGCATAGCCGTGTACCGCTGGGGTTGGGACCACATGTCCGCCTGGCTCAAAATAAGCCCGATACCGTACGTGTGGTGATCTCAGGTTACGGATCTTCAAAACCTTTGGCCTATCAACCATTTTTTTCAAATAACAGCTATCATATTTCATTGCCTAAAGATAGCAGTGTACTCCCGGCAAAGCGTTACAAAAAACCTCCTAAGAAGCCTAAGAACATGACTAAAAAGTCTACATTGATCCGCTCAAACAAAGATAAACTGATCGTGATAGATGCAGGACATGGCGGTCATGATACAGGTGCTATCGGAGGAGGAAAAAGAGAAAAAGACCTGGTGCTCCAAATATCAAAAAGACTCGAGAGACAATTGAAAAAAGAGGGTTACTCTGTCTATATGACACGTAAGAAAGACCGTTTTTTAAAGCTTCCACAGCGTACAAAAATCGCGGATCAGAAGAATGCGGCGATCTTCATTTCTATCCATGCGAACTCTGTGCCAAAAAGAAAACGCAACAAGGTACACGGTGTGGAAACATTTTTCCTACAAAAGACAAGGGATGCAAAATCTCAACGTATCGCAGAACGGGAGAATAAAGCCGTGCTCAAAGGTATGAATAAACTGAGTCGTAATGTGGTCATCGATTCGGTACTTTCCGGACCCAAGATTGTTGAGTCCAATAAGCTTGCCATTGATGTGCATCGAAGAATTATGACCAATCTGCATACAAGGTATAAAGGCGTAAAAGATGGTGGAGTGAGACATGCACCATTTTGGGTACTTGTAGGGGCCAGTAGACCATCCATTCTTGTAGAGGTAGGGTATATCTCACATCCAACAGAGCGTAAAAGACTTTTTACGCCACGCTATCAGGAGCTGATCGCTAAAGGTATCGCTGAGGGAGTCGATAGCTATTTAAACAATCGAAAAAAAGAGATCGACCTATAATGAATGATATGTTTGTAATACAGGATAAGAGATGATAAAATTTATAGTTGGATTGGGTGCACTACTTTTATTCGTAGGGTGTGGTGGTCCTGGAGTTGACAGGTCAGACAGTCTTGTTGTCATCGATGCAGGACACGGCGGACATGACTGTGGAGCACAATGTGACAACAAGAAAGAAAAAGATCTGGTACTGCAAATCACTAAAAAACTTAAAAGAGAATTTAAAAGTGAAGGGTACAGGGTCTATCTTACAAGAAACCGTGACAGGTTCCTGACACTGGGACAACGTACAAGAATCGCAGATAAAAAAGATGCGAAGGTTTTCATCTCTATCCATGCCAATGCAATAAGTGATCAAAGTCGTTTTGATGAAGTTGAAGGGGTAGAGACGTACTTCTTGCAAAAGACCAGGGATGAAAAGTCACAACGTATCGCTGCCAGGGAAAATGCTTCTGTTCTGAAAGGTACTGATAAGTTGAGTCAAGAGGTGATCATTGACTCTGTCTTGAACGGCCCTAAGATCATACAGTCCCATAAGCTTGCCATAGATGTACAGCAGAATATTATGAAGCATTTAAAGAGTGAGTATAATGATGTCAAAGATGGGGGTGTACGGCCGGCACCGTTTTATGTACTTGTCGGTGCAAGCAGGCCATCCATTCTTGTTGAAATCGGATACATCACCAATTCCAAAGAACGT
>JBNLDB010000118.1:0-5105 GCA_050304115.1 Sulfurovum sp.
CTGTCACGAAGTGTTTTTCTCACCTCTCTCTGGTCCAAGAAAACACCCACCATCGGTCCGTCATCCAAATAGATAGCGAAATTTGCACCGTTTTCCTTTACGATCAGAGGAAATTCCCCTCTGCTACCACAGACAAAATCTTCTTCATCATCAAGATATTGACCTTTGGCATCGAATCTCTTTTTCTGATAGATACCCTTATACTCGACCTGAGACTTCAGTGCTGCCAGGATAGCATCTCTGAATGCATACATACCCAGACTGTACCAGGTCACCAGATAGAAGCCGTCAAAATAGTCTATCGTTAAGCCACCTACACCATCGCCTTCACCGTTAAATACCCTGAACGCTGTAGTCTCTTCATCCTTGTAGAGATCACCTCGGTATTGGAGCGCCGCTTTTATCTTGGCAGTGAAATACGCAACATCGATGTTTTCTTCTTGCTTATAGGAGAGTACCCAACCATGCCCTTTATTTTGGATACCGTAATACCCTTTAGCGATAAACTTTTTTCTATTATCAAATAGTTGAACGATCGATCCCTCTGTTTTGACTTTATCCCAATCGACAATAGAGTCTTTTGAGATCAAAGGATATCCATTTCTGTAGTTTTTGATAGATTGCGGTTTAACCGTAAGGTCAATTGTATGATTCATATGCATCCTTTTCCACCCCATAAAAGGTGCAACGAGGAAAACAGCCTCTTAATTCAAGAGGTGTTTAATTAGTTGTTTTCGTTCTTTTATTATTTCAACTTCTCAGCCACCAGTGCATTGACCACTTGCGGGTTTGCTTTACCCCCGGTGGCTTTGAGAACCTGTCCTACAAAGAAGCCTAAGAGTTTGGTGTTTCCGGCTTTGAACTTTTCAACGTTATCCGGATTTTTTTCGATGATCTCATCAATGATAGGTGAAATTTGTGCCGGGTCACTGATCTGTACAAGCCCTTTGGCTTCAACGATCTGTGCCGGGTCTTCTCCGCTCTTGGTCATCTCTTCAAATACTTGTTTGGCAATTTTACTTGATATCGTGCCATCATCGACCATCTTTACAAGCCCAGCTACTTGCACTGCATCAAACTTCAATTCATCTGTCTGTTTCTCTTTGCACTCCCTTGCTACTTCATTGGCAACGATATTTGCAATAGTAACAGGACTATTGTTCACCGATAGAGCCTCTTCATAAAAAGAAGAGAGTTGCATATCTCTAGCTAAAATATCAGCAACCATACTGTTGAGTTTAAGCTCACCCGTATACTTGTCAAACAGTGCCTGTTCCGCTTCACTCATAGGCTCTACTTCGCCATCGATCTGTACTTTTTTAGCTTGAGGCTTAGGTGCAGATGCAGATGCTTTTTTCTGTTTGTTCCAAGAGTCTTTGAGGCCGACAATTTTATTGAAGACCGGTGCTTCATCTGTGTAGTCTACAGGATCCGCATAGAAGTACCCCTGTCTTTCAAACTGGAATCTCTCATCAGGTCTCTCTGTGATGACAGCAGGTTCGATCAGTGCCTCTTTGACCACTTTTAAAGAGTCTGGATTGATATCGTCCAACCCTTCAGGGGCTTCATCTTTAAAGAGTCTGTCATAGAGTCTCAATTCAACTTTTTTAGCCTCTTTTGTATCAACCCACTGGATCGCACTTTTCACCTTGATACCGCTGGTATCAGCACCACTTTTAGAGTCCGGATGATACTCGGCCTTTATCTCTGTGATATTGCCGTCAGCATCTTTGATCACTTCCTTGCACGTGATGATATAGGCATGTCTCAGCCTCACCGGTTGTTCTGGTGTAAGACGGTAGTACCCTTTTGGAGGGTTCTCCATAAAATCATCACGCTCAATATAGATCTCTCTTGAAAAAGGGATCTTTCTTGATCCCTCTTTAGGCACATCATGCGGGTAGTATGGTGCATCAAGCTCTTCAACACCCTCATAATTTTCAATAGTGACTTTGAGCGGGTCAAGTACACACATGACACGCGGTACTTTTGTATTGAGATCATCCCTGATGCAAAATTCCAACTGTGAAACATCCACAGTTGAGTTTGCTTTGGCTATACCTATCTGGTCACAAAAGTTTAGTATAGACTCCGGTGTATAGCCTCTTCTTCTGTATCCCGCGATCGTAGGCATTCTAGGGTCATCCCAACCGCTCACCCTTCCTTCGTTCACCAATTCCAAAAGTTTTCTCTTGCTCATGACAGTATAGTTGATAGCCAGTCTTGCAAACTCATGCTGATACGGTCTTGGCGGCTTGAGTCCAAGCGTATCAAGTACCCAATCATAAATGTCACGGTTGTTTTCAAACTCCAGTGTACAGATAGAGTGGGTAATACCCTCTATATAGTCAGAGAGGCAGTGGCCAAAATCATACATTGGATAGATATGCCACGTATCGCCTGCTCTGTAATGATGTGCATGTCTGATACGGTATAAAAGCGGATCTCTCATTTTCATATTGGCAGCACTCATATCGATCTTGGCACGAAGGACATGCTCACCGTCTTTGAACTCACCGTTTTTCATTCTCTCCAAAAGGTCAAGGTTCTCCTCAACAGAACGCTCGGCATATTTGCTGCGTTTTCCAGGTTCTGTCACGGTTCCGCGGTATTCACGGATCTCCTCTTCACTCAGGCTGTCAACGTACGCCTTTCCCATTTTAATGAGTTCAACTGCATAATCGTAGAGCTCAGGGAAATAATCGGAAGTATAACGCACACTGTTATCCCATTCAAACCCAAGCCACTGTACGGCATCTTTGAGTGCTTCAACATATTTCGTGTCTTCAGTAGTGGGGTTCGTATCATCCATTCTAAGGTTGCAGCGGCCATGATAATCACGGGCAATTCCAAAATTTATAGCGATGGATTTGGCATGTCCGATATGCGGGAAACCATTAGGCTCTGGAGGGAATCTTGTATGCACCTCTTTATACTTGCCTGATGCTAAGTCCTCTTCAACGATAGTACGTAAAAAATCTTTGCTCTCACTCATTCTTATTAAACCTTTTGATTTTAAAGCTGTATTTTATCCTATTAGAGCTTATCACATCTTAGATACGGAGATTCTCTTCATAGAAATGGCAGGTTGGGTAGAGAGAACTTCTTCAAAGTGAAAAAGGATAGCGAAACCTATGATACTTTAAAATATTTATAAATTAAACCCACTATAATTACACTCTTATAAACGCACAACTTTTGGAGTAGGATAAATGCTTAGATTTGCCCCGTCACCGACCGGCGATATGTCTATAGAAGACCTTCGTATAGCACTGTTTAACTACATTGTAGCCAAACAAAAAGATGTCAACTTCGTTGTACGTATCGAAGACAGTGACAAAGAACGTAACATTACCGGCAAAGATACTGAGATCATGGATATCCTTGAGAAATTTGCACTGCCTCATGACAGTGTCTCTCACCAAAGTGAAAAGCTCCATATACATCAGACACTCGCGATCAGACTCCTTGAAGAGAAAAAAGCGTTTGTCTGTACCTGTACACCTGAGCAGCTTAATGTAGATAGAGAAGAGGCAAAACGTAACAATCTCCCTTACCAATACAGTGGGCGGTGTTCTGATATAGGTGCGGAAGAGCTTCACCAACTCAAAGAAGAGAAGATACCGTTTGTCGTTCGTATCAAAGCACCGGATACACCTATCATCACGCACGACCTGATCAAGGGAGATATTGAAACGGCGTCCAATGAAGTAGACGCGTTTGTTATTTTAAATGCTGACGGCACACCAACCTATGATTTTGCCTGTGCCTGTGATGACATGATCTCTGGGATCACTCTTATCATCCGCAGTGAAGAGCAACTCTCAAATACACCAAAGCAAAAGCATATCCAGACCCTCCTTGGCTATGCACAAGATACCGAGTATGCACACCTTCCTGCCATCTTGAATGCCAAGGGCGAAAAAATGGACAAAGAAAATGAAACCAGCTCGGTCAAATGGCTCTTTGAACAAGGTTTCATCCCTGATGCGATAACCAACTACCTGATACTGCTTGGCAGTCAGACACCCACAGAGATCTTCACCCTGCCAGAGGCACTGGAGTGGTTCGATCTAAGTACACTTTCCAATTCACCGGAAAGATTTGACATCGATACACTCCGTTCATTCAACAAAGAACACCTTAGACGTATGGATGACAAGCGTCTCTCTACACTCTTTGGTTTTGCAGATGCAGACATCGGAAAACTGGCCAAACTCTACCTTGAAGAGGCGGGTACGATCAATGAACTTGAAGCAAAGATCAACCCTATCTTTGCACCAAAAGATTTTGAAGGTAAATGGAGTGCCCAAATGCGTACAATGGAGGACATCATTCAAAATGCCCCTATGATCCATGACTTTAACGCATTTAAAGCACACATTCTAAAAGAGAGCGGCCTGGAAGGGGAAAATTTCTTTACACCGTTGAGACTCATCCTCACAGGTGCGGAACATGGACCTGAACTCTCCCAGATCTATCCGCTTATCAAACCATATTTACTGGAGGTAGCATCATGAATGCACTTATCTACGCCATTGTACAGACGATCCACACTGTACTGAACCTTTACATCTGGATAGTCATTATCGCAGCACTGCTAAGTTTTGTACGTCCTGACCCTTATAATCCTATCGTGCAGGTACTCTACCGTTTAACAGAACCTGTTCTAAGCTTTATCAGACGCAAAATGCCGTTTGTTGTATTTTCAGGGATCGACCTCTCGCCACTGGTGATCATCTTAGGGCTGCAACTGATCGATAATTTTATGATGCGTGCTGTACTCGGGTAACAGATGCGCGTAAAGTCTCTTTTTCTTTCATTTCTGCTTGTACTCTTTGCGGGTACATCCACACTGCATGCGAAAACGTTCACTTACGAACAGATTCACAAGATGCCAAAGAGTGTAGAAAAAGATTACTATATCTGGCGTTTTCTTTCACAGACCACAACGACAGCAGCGGAAGCCAAAAAGATCATCTTTGAGGCAAGCAATCTTAATACAAAGCTTCGTAAAGCGTATAAATACAGAACCGGAGCCACGGTTGAACTCCCAAAGATCACAGCGACAAAAGAAACGAACAAAAACTGGAGAAGAAGAAGCG
>JBNLDB010000119.1:0-5030 GCA_050304115.1 Sulfurovum sp.
GTTGAGCCTTCAGCTGCTGGTAAGATCCAAGTAAACTTTACGGATGGTTCAACTGGCGAGTATGACAGAGCTGTATATGCACTTGGTGGAACGACGCCAAAAGATATCCTTGTAAACTCTGGTGTTAAAACTGGTGAGTGGGATGTACCTGTATACAATGAAGCTACATTTGAAACAAATGTTGAAGTTCTTTATACGATCGGTGATGTTGTCACAGATCAAGGTAGTATTGCACTTGCATTCAATCATGCAAGTGATGCAGTAAAAGATATCGCATCTAAACTAAAATAAATTCTCTATACTGTGCTCTTGACTGAGCATGGTATACTTTATACGTACTCTAAGAATTTTAGAGTATGTACTCCAACATTTCATTTTCCACTTAACAATATTTATAAAAAAGTTTGATTGATATATGTGTTGCAGTATATGAGAAACCTATAACATCTTCACACAAGAAAAGATGCTATATGTTATAAAACAGCAGGCTTTTATTCAGCCTTTTCTGTTTCAACCTCTTCTGATTCAGTTTCAGCTGCGGCTGCAGCTTTTTCAGCCTCGATCTGTGCAGCTCTCTCCTGCTTTGTCGCTTCATCTACTTTTTTGACGACAATCGTCCAGTCCACTTCATTAAACTTCAATGAATTCATCAGGTCGTGTCCTGTAGCTTTTATCACATCTGCAGATTTTTGGATACAAGAGAAATCTCCTACTTCAAAAAGAAAGATCCCCACTTCCCCTACTTTCAGTCCCTGATCAATAAGCTCGACCATTCTATCATAGAAATCGTCTTTTAAATGTCTTAAATCATATCTTTTCATGGTCTCTCCTTATCTGTCAACTTCACCGAATACGATGTTGGTAGAACCAATGATCGTAACGACGTCTGCTATGTATGTACCAACAAGAAGCTCTTGAAGAAGTCCTGTATGGAAGAAACTCGGTGCTCTACACTTCAATCTATACGCATACGGCTCACCCTCTGACTTGATATAAAAACCCAGTTCACCTTTTGGTGATTCAGTCGGACTATACACTTCCCCTTTAGGCGGTCTCATACCCTGAGTAACAAGTACAAAATGCTGCATCAATGCATAGTTTTGTGTCATGATCTCTTCTTTCGGTGCTGAAATATACTGTGGTGAGTGTGCCATCAATTGAGGTTCAGTCTCATCATACATAGGGATAAGCTGTCTGATGATTCTTGTCGATTGTCTGATCTCTTCCATATAGAGTCTGTAACGTCCGTAAGAGTCACATCTTTCACTCACCGGCACATCAAAGTCAAGCTCTGAGTAGAGTTCATACGGCTCTTCTTTTCTGATGTCATACTTCACACCGGAACCTCTAAGCATAGGACCTGTACATCCCCATGAAAGTGCATCTTCCGCAGAGATGACACCCACATCTTCCAGACGCATTTTCCAGATACGGTTCTCTGTAAGCAGTGCCTCATAGGTATGCTCTACTTCATAGTCTACTTTGTCACAGAATGCGGCGATATTCTCAAGCCAACCTGCAGGCAGGTCAAGTGGAACACCACCGATACGTACTGCTGAGTGGGTCAACCTTGCACCACAATAGTCTTCCATCAGGTCCATTGCAAATTCACGTTCACGGAATGCATAAAGGAATACCGACATTGCACCGACATCCAGAGCATGCGTTGCAATAAAGAAGAGGTGTGAAATGACACGGTTAAGCTCAAGCAACATCGTTCTAATGACTTGTGCTCTTCTTGGTGCTTCTATCCCGAGTAGCTTTTCAACCGCCAAGGCATAGGCATAGTTGTTTGAAGTTGAAGCGATATAGTCAAGTCTATCTGTCGTTGGCAAGAATTCATTATAGGTCATATTCTCTGCCATCTTTTCGATACCTCTGTGAAGGTAACCGATATCCGGATAAGCTTTTACTACTTGCTCACCATCGAGTTCAAGCACAAGTCTTAACTGACCGTGTGCCGAAGGGTGCTGAGGACCAAAGTTGATAACCATTGTCTTGTCATCACGCTCAAAATTGAGGTTTTCAAAAAATGGTGTTAATTTATTTGCTACTTGCATCGGCTCCCCTATTTTCTTTCGTCTAATTGCTTAGCTGATTTTTTATTATAGTTCACCATGAATGTTTCACTATATTCAACGGCTTGTTCTTTTTCACCTTCAGAAATATCTGCACCGAACGGTACTTCATATCCTACTCTTGAGAAACGTTTTGTATCATGTCTGTCCACTTTTGCTGGATCTCTGTTCTCAGGCCCAATAATATCTCTATACTCTTTTCCAAAGATCTTGTCGACTTCATACCATGAAGCGAACTCATCTCCATGTAAAGGATAGGTTTTAAGCAGTGGATGTCCTTCCCAGTCATCAGGCATAATGATACGTTTAAGATACGGGTGGTTGTTTACTTTGATACCGAACATATCAAACATTTCACGCTCTGCAAAGTTCGCAGATTTGAAAAGAGGTACGATACTCTCGATCGCTTCACCCTTCTTGATACGGCATACCACCCTTACTCTTTTGGCTTCATTCACATTCAAAAGTTGGTAAAAGAGTTCAAACTCTCCGTCTTTTGCCAGGTAGTCTACAGCGGATTGTTCAGAACATTGTGTATATCCGCACTCTTCTTTCAGTGTTTTAAGTACAGCAAAGTTATTGCTTGCATCGATATGTACGACAAGCTGTCCGATCTCCATATATGATTCATTCGCCTGTTCACCTAACGCCTTTACTACTGAAGCAAAATGCGCATCTTCTACTTCACTTCTTGGTACACGCGGTGCAACCCAAAATCTATCTGTATAGTATGCTTTCCCTTGAACATTGTCTTTTGGTACATATTTTCTCATTAGATTAACCTCGCTCTTTTACCCGTTTGATTGGTCAAGTCTTGTTTTGTATTCTTCTTCATATCCGCAGACTCTTTACGGATCTTCTTTTGAAGCATCATCAGTGCATACTGAAGTGTTTCAGGTCTTGGTGCACATCCTGGAAGATAGATATCCACAGGAATGATACGATCCACACCCTGTACCGTTGCATAGGTGTTAAACATACCACCGGTATTGGCACATGAACCCATCGAGATGACCCATTTAGGTTCTGTCATCTGGTCATAGAGTCTTCTGGCGAATTCAGAGTGCTTTTTAGAGAGTGTCCCGGCAAGGATCATCACATCCGCTTGTCTTGGAGAAGCTCTAAAGATCGTTCCCATTCTATCGAAGTCATAACGGGATGCTCCCGATGCCATCATTTCGATCGCACAACATGCGAGTCCATACGTGAGCGGCCAAAGTGAATTTGAACGCCCCCAGTTTACGAGTTTGTCTACCGAAGTCAATGCTATCGGCAAGCCAGCAGAACTGGCATAATTTACTTGATGCTGTGCCATTCAAGTGCTCCTTTCTTCCATGCATATACGAAACCAATCGCAAGTAGTAAGATAAATAGTATCATCTCAGCAAAACCAAACCAACCGAGTAGTTTAAAGTCAATTGCCCAAGGGAACATAAAGATGATCTCTACATCGAACAAGATAAATAAAAGTGCTATCAGATAAAACTGTGCAGATATGGCGTTAGGTTGTTTCGTTACCTCTGGTCCACATTCGTATATACTTAATTTAAGTCTTTCCGTATCAAGTCTTGCAAATTTTCTACTAACGAAACGTGCAGCCCATAGCGTTGCCGGGAACGCCACTGCTGTCAACGCAAATAAAACAAATACACCGAAATACGGATGTTCTGTAATTACATGATTCATGTTAATCCCTTTAATTTCATAATTCTCTTTGAAAAACAAGCAAGGCCCGTTTTCAATTTCTCTCACTGGAGTTCACCTTAGGCTTAAGTTTTCACTTGCTTTTCCCAGTAGAGAAATTCCTTTAGAATATTAGCTTTATATTATCTAAAAGATGATTAAAAGATTTTGGGGCTTTAGTCCATTCTGTGATTACGGTTTGTTATGTAACGAGATGTAACGATGCATAAAGAAAATAGCGCTACAATATCAAATAAAATTATAATTACTATAAGGAACGACAGAATGGCTCTTTTAAAAAACCCTATGAATCTACTCTACTGGCTCGCCATGGCAGGCCTGGTTTTTTGGTTTGCCTACTCAAAAGGGTGGATACTTGCCAACTTTGAATCCATCGATGCCAAACAAGCGCTCTATCTACTGGAAAATGACGATAATGTAACACTGCTTGATGTAAGAACCATACCAGAGTATAAAAGTGGCCATCTCAGAGATGCGACGCTCATTCCCGTAGATGCTCTCAGTGAAAACCTGGGTATGCTCAAACAGGATAAAGATAAAAAGATCATTGTATATTGCAGAACAGGTAGCAGAAGTGTGACTGCCTCACGTATATTGGAAGAGAACGGGTTTACCCCGCTGAATGTCAAGGGCGGGATCATCCAATTGCTCGGTGCCGGAGGCACACTTGTAAGATAGCTGCCTATGCCCCGCACTCGATACAGTACTGAATATGTTTAGGAGTCCGCTTGTGACATACACTACATACCCTGTTTAATTCCTCACGGCAAAAACCGCAATAGTTTTTACTATACTCCACCCTGTTTTTGCAGTTTGGACACCGGCTTTGGTTATAGGCATCGATATAGAGGGTCTTTTCCTTCATCTCTTTTCTCTGTTTCTCTCTTCTGGAAACACTTCTTTGTATCAAGAAAACAACCAGACCAATACTCACAATACCAAGGAACATCAAGAAATAGTATCCCAGGAATATAAAACCGTACTGATATAAAAATGTAATGATCTTCTCTAAAAACCTTTTTGGAATAATATGAAAGATCAAACGCATCACATCGATAAAAATAGGAAATAAAGTGATGATGATGATATGGGAACTGATCAGCTTGACCAATTTATTGTTCACCTTGGCTTGGGTCTGAAATAGGTTGGATCTCTGTTCATGTTCTTCATCTTTGAACTGAACACTTAATGTCTTGGTGACCACAATAGTATTACCTGCCTCAAAAGTGTAGTCCTTGTAGTCACCAT
>JBNLDB010000120.1:0-4984 GCA_050304115.1 Sulfurovum sp.
ACTTACCCCTGGTTGTGGCGTGATATAAATGAATGTTACAGGTGCAGCCATCTCACTCTTTATTACAGATGCCCTCTCTTTATATTCTACTGTGGCAAAGGTGGAGAGCGGTACAAATCCAAGCGGTGTTTTGACCTGAATATTGCGTATATCATCAAGGTTTCGACGCTCTTCCTCTTCAAATCTCAGTGCGATAGGGTAACGTTCCAAACCTTTATACATAGTTGTGATCCTTTTCCCGCCTATCGCTGCAGATGTATATGCATCGATCAGTGACTTGGAAATGTTATAGCGCTGTAAGGCCTCGGTATCTATGTTGATGTCGATAAAATACCCTGCACTTGCCTGGTCAGAGAAAACAGACTGTGTCCCCTTAAGTTCACGGAGTTTTGACTCTATCTGCATGGCTACAGACTGCAGTCCCTGTGCATCTTTTCCATAGAGTTTGATACCTAACGGTGTCCTTATCCCTGAAAGCAGCATATCAATGCGACCACGTATAGGATAGGTCCAAGAATTTACAAGTCCAGGTACCTGAAGGGCCTCTTCCATCTCTGCCATCAGTTTTTCATAGGTCATCCCTGCACGCCATTGCGATCTTGGTTTGAAGGTAATGATGGTTTCGATCATACCTAGAGGTGCGGGGTCAGTAGCTGAATGGGCACGTCCTCCCTTACCGAACACTGTGGCTACTTCAGGAAAACTTTTAATGATCTGATCGGTTTTCTGTGTCAGTGCTTTGCTTTGATCCACAGAGATGCCATAGGGTGTCACAGGCATATACATGACGGTTTGCTCATTGAGCATAGGCATAAATTCCCAGTTCAGCTTTTTGTAAAGAGGTACAACAAATACAAGTCCACCGACTGCAAGAGCTATAATGAGGTATTTAAATTTTAAAGCATAGACTAAAAGTGGTTGATACAGCCAAATAAAAAACCGACTCAGCGGGTTTTTTGATTCGGGGATGATCTTTCCTTTTATGAAGTATAACATCAAAACAGGTACCAGTGTAACGGAGAGTATCGCTCCTGCGGTCATTGCAAAGGTTTTGGTAAATGCAAGGGGGTTAAAAAGCAATCCCTCCTGACCAGAAAGTGCAAAGATAGGTAAAAAGGAGACGACTACAAGTGCCAAAGCAAAAAAGATAGGTCGTCCCACTAGTTGGGAAGATTGAATAATGGTTTTGACACGTTCCTCATGCTCCAGAAGTTCACCTTTCTCTTTCGTTTTTTTATGTAGGGCTTTATGCGTATTTTCTATCATTACGATAGATGCATCTACCATGGCACCGATAGCGATAGCGATACCTCCCAGACTCATAATGTTAGAGTCTATACCAAAGATCTTCATCAGTAAAAAAGGCAGGGCAATGGTTAAAGGGAGTACAATGAGCATGATAAGTATGGAACGAAAGTGCATCAAAAAGAGACCAATAACCAAGATAACGATGATACTCTCTTCGAATAGTGTCGATTGAAGTGTTTTGATCGCAGAGGCTATCAGCCCTGAACGGTCATAGGTCGTCACAACATCTACATCTTCTATTTTAAGTTCCTGTATTTTGGACTTGATACGTTTTATGACTGAGTATACATCTTCGCCATACCGTACCATGACAATGCCTCCCACCACTTCTCCCTCACCATTGAGGTCAGCCAATCCGCGTCTGGCACCTGGTACCATCTCTACACGTCCCAATTGGGAGAGTGTCAGAGGTACACCATTTTTGGTCGTAACGACAAGTTGCCGTATCTCATCCAGATCTTTGATATACCCTTTTGCCTGTACCATCCATTCATAACCGTTTTGAATGACGATGCGTCCACCGGTGTCATTATTGTTCTCTTTGAGTGTTCTGGAAATATCCTTGATGGAAAGATCGTATTGGACGAGTGAATCATTGTTGACAGTGATCTGATAGGTGGGTATAAATCCGCCTATACTGGCTACTTCACTCACCCCATCCACACCCATCAGCGCGTATTTGTAGTAGTAGTCTTGAATCGTTCGCAGTTCATCTAGAGTCTTTGTTTGAGAGGTCAGTGCATATTCATAGACCCATCCTACACCCGAAGCATCAGGACCCAGTGTCACTTCCATCGTATCTGGAAGTTGGCTCTGTATGGACGCGAGTTGTTCAAGTACACGGCTTCTGGCCGAATAAAGGTCTGTACCTTCCTTGAAGATGATATAGATCAGAGCATTTTCATAGGTGGAGAAACCGCGAACGGTTTCAATATCCGATATTGCCAGAAATTGTGAAACCAGCGGATAGGTTCCCTGATCCTCTATGATCTCGGGACTTTGTCCTTTCCACGTGACTTGTACGATGACCTGCGGAGGTGAAAGATCGGGCAGGGCATCCAGAGGTGTATTCTTCATCGCCCAAATGGAAGCTATAATGAGGAAAAGGGTGGTCATAAGGACAAGAAAACGATTTTTAGCCGAAAATACTATGAGTCGTTCTATCATTAATAGATTCCGTTTATCTGAGCATCAGAGTCTATCATAAAGAGAGCATTATTCACCAGCGTATCACCCTCATTAAGCCCTTGCACCACTTCATAATGTGTAGCGTCCAGAGGTTTGATCTGAATAGATATAGGTTCATACTCTCCTTTGAATTCCGTAGCAAGAAAAGCGTACCACATCCCATTTTTACGTATCGCTGCGGTACGAGGTATGACCAGATGACTTGCCGGAGTAGCTGATGCATATACCTTTGCATACATCCCCGGTTTTAATAACATATCATCATTATCGAGTTGAAGTCTTAAGGTAGCTGTTGCCTCTTTGGGATCCAGTCTAGGGTAAAGGAGTTTTTTCTGGGCTGTATAGGTTTTGGAAATACCTTTGGGTTTGACATTGAAATGCGTCAGGAAAGGCAGTTTCCCAATTTCGTCCTGATAGAGTTTGACCTCTACCCATACTTTTTCAAGGTTGACGATCTGGAAGAGCTTTTTTTGCGGGGTGAAAGAAGCACCTTCATTAATGTTTTTTTCAAAGATCCACCCTGATCTCGGCGCATAGATCGTGGTAAATTCATCGACATTACGTTCACTGTTGATACGTTTGATCTCTTCATCCTGTACACCCAAGAGACGCAGTTTGGTTCCTGCACTCTGTAGCATTTTCGGAGAAGGGTGCTTTTCATTGAACTCCAAAGAGTATAAATAGTCCTGTTTGGATTTGTATACTTCAGGAGAATAGACATAGGCCAAAACATCCCCTTTTTCTACTTTTTTATAGCGTGTATTGGCAAACAGTTTTGTGACATACCCTGAAAACCATGCATGTATGTCAACTTTGCGTGAATCTTCCGCAACGATATATCCGTAGTTGATCTGCTCTTTGGCAGTGGTTATTTTTTTGACCTTTACAGTCCTAACATTAAAAAGCTGTTCTATGGTGGGGATAGTCTTGTTCTGATCTTGAGAGAGTAACAGCACCGGGATCAGTAAAAATGCAAGCGTTGTTTTTATATAAATCGATACCATTATATTTCACCTATAAGAGATTTGAGTGTTGCCTGTGTTCGAAGGTATTCTGCTTTAATGGAGATACGTTCTTCTTCCAGGTCGAGTTTTTGTTCCAGGAGATTGGTGTAGGCAAACAGGTCACCTCCGCTTTGAATACCGGATTGACTCAGTTCGATCATATGTTCGAGCTGTGGCAGGCTTTCATTTTGGATAATATGATAGATCCGGTAAGCTTCGGTGAGTTTGGCATACATTGCAGTAATTTCACTCTGTATTGAAGATCTGTAGTCCAAAGAGGCACTGGCTGCAGCCAGAGCTTCCTTCCGTGCCGCTTCAGATCTCAATTTTTCTGAACCATATAAAGGCAGAGAGATACCTACAGTGACAGAGGCATAGTCTGGAAACTCTGTACGGTTGAAATATCCTACGTTCACATAAGGGTCGGGTGTGATACTTAGATCCTGTATGACCTTGTTCGCATCGGCGATATGCTGCTCGGAGAGTTTCATATGGTAGTTTAGATTGTTCTGTGACCTGGAAAGATAACTTTCCAATGATACGGGACGTTTGATCTCCAATGGGTCAGATACTGTAGGGACATCTCTTTGTACAAGGTATTTGAGTTTAGCCTGTTGGTTCTTCAAGATCCTTGTATAGCGTTCATATTTTACTTTTATTTTTGCAAGCATCAAACTCGCAGCCATACTGCTGGTATGACTTTTATTCTCAGTAGAAGCATAAGCGGTATAGAGATCTATATTCTGTTTTGCTACAGCTTTATAGCGGTTGACGATACGGATACGTGCTTCAATCTCTTTCATGGTATAGGATGTTATGCGTATCTCTTTAGCCAGTGAGATCTTGGCTGCTTCATAGGAGTCCAGTATCAGACTTTTTTGTGCTTTTGTAAAGGTGTTTCGCGCATCGAGTTTACCGAACCAGGGAAACTGTTGTTTCACATTGATCGCATTGAACTGCATAGGTTCAAGTCCACGGTCAGAGGGATCATCAAATTGTATGTCATTGACAGTCATAGAGATATCCGGGTTAGAGAAGTTCTGACTCTCCTCTATACGTGCATCCATAGCAGAGAGACGGTGCTGGATGGTCTGGAGTGAAGGGTGCTTTTTGAGTGATTGATCGATGAGGTGTTGAATACTTTCTGCCTGTAGTACACCTACAGTCCATAAAGTAAAAAGTATGATACGCATTGGTTCTCCCGAGTTTTGTTTGGTGTGCCGATAAGATTACATTTATTTTATCGTATTTTTGTGTACCCGGTGTGCAAAGGTTTGAACACTATAAAATTAACGTGAAAAAATGGGGTAAAATATAAAAAACAATAAAACCTATAGATTTACTTGACATTAAAAATTAATTTGGCTAAACTACACTTATAAAATGAAATAAGCACTTGTAAAAACCCTAGAGATTTACACAGGACAAGGCATTGCATATTTTTTGGTTATTTTAGTCTCCCCTATATACGAACTGAGAAAAAT
>JBNLDB010000121.1:0-4980 GCA_050304115.1 Sulfurovum sp.
ATAAACTGCTTTTAACGACATCACTCATTTCATTACTTTTGATCGGATGTGCACAACCTGCACCGGATTTGGCAGGTAAAAACAATATTTCTGATGCAAACCATATCGAAGGCGATACGGTCAGTATAGATGAAAATACTTATGGCACAGGATCTACGGCTAATTATAACAGTAGTAGCGATGGCTTCAAAAGTATCTATTTCGGTTTTGCAGACTATTCGATCTCTCCGGATATGCAAAACAATATGAACCAAAATACAGAGGTGGCCAATAGTGCAGCATCTAAAATCAAAATAGAAGGTAACTGTGATGAGTTTGGTACAGACGAATACAATTATGCCCTGGGCTTAAAGCGTGCCAAAGCAGTAAAAGACAATCTTGTCGCACAGGGTATCGATCCAAGTCATATGGTATTGGTGAGCTTTGGTGAGAGTAATGCCGTATGTACTGAAACGAGTGACAGTTGTTATCAGAGAAACAGAAGAGTTGACTTACGTTTAATAAAGTAGGTTGGAGATGAGATCTATACTAAAGAAGATTGCAGTACCGTGTGTTTGTATGATCTTTGCAAGCACAGTGTCTGTCTATGCCGAACCTTCTGTGTACGGGTTTGGAACGGATGAACCTGATGAACCTACAGTGAATGTACTGACCACAGGAGGCAGTAACACAAGCCAGGCTTCCCTCCAGCAGCAGATAGACCAGCAAAATGAAAGAATAGACGGATTGACTACGATCATAGAGGGGTTGAGTGCATCGATCCATGCACTGCAGCAGTCTCAGGCCTCTTCTGCGGAGACGAATGGTTCATCCAACACCGCATTGCTTCAAAAACTAGCGGCTATGATCGACGAGATCAATGCAAACTATGTCAGTAAAGAAGAGTTGCAAAATGCTTTGGGGCATAAAAGCCAGTTAACAAGTACCACACAAACACTCCCTGCAACGAGTGAATCCATTGAGGGTAAAAGCAATGCACAACTTTACAGTGAAGCAGTACGATATTTTGTAAAAAAACGTTATGATGAAGCAGCCAAAAGATTTACGATCACTGATACGAAAGGCTATAAACCTGCAGCATCAAACTACTATCTGGGGGAAATAGCCTACTATACCAAGAAGTATGAAGATGCGATCTTTTATTTTAAAAAGAGTGCTGGTATCTATGACAAGGCTTCCTACATAGATACACTGCTGCTGCATACGGCTGTTTCACTTGAAGAAACAGGTGACAAAGGCCAGGCAAAAGCATTTTATGAGAATATTATAGAGAACTATCAGGGCAAGAAAACAGCAAAGATAGCTAAAGAAAGATTGAAAAAACTTTAGGACAATTTGATGTTTAAACCCCTCTTTCTCGTTATGACACTTGTTACTGCAGGCATGACCAGTGGGGAGTTTGAGATATTACCGCCCATAGGGACGGAGACGATGCCTATCGCCAAAACGGTCTTTAAACAGATCAAGGATGAGAGTGAAAAGATCGTCGATCTCACGGGAAAAGATTTTATCGTGGTCTCTGTACGTGAACGTGGAAGTGATGGACGTTTTTATGCGGTGGACCGTGATGGTACGGTATGGTGGAGCGGTCCTGTGACCTCGGGTGCTCCAGAGTTTAGAAGTCCTTCAGGGGTTTTCACGATTTTTCAAAAAAAGCGCTATCATATGTCTAGGGCTTTCCCTGATGAGAGCGGTGTGAACAACATGGATTATATGATGAAGTTTACAAAGAGGGGACATGCGCTGCATAAGGGAAGTGTGGACTGGATGTCTCATGGTTGTATACACATCGATCCTAAGGATGTACCTGTGATCTATCACTGGTCTACCTATAAAACAAAAGTGGTCATCACCAGGCATAGCTATATGCCTTTTGCCAAAGAGGACTTGGTTAAGATTTACGGAAAAAGGTAAAAGAGGTTTCCTCCCTGCCTAAGTCACACTAAAGTTTGATTAGATAGAATAGCATAAATCTAATATATAGGAAACATTATGACAGTAACAAATGAAAATTGTGTAGTCGGTATCGAATACGAAGTAAAACAAGCAGGTACAACAGAAGTTGTAGATAGCAATAAAGGTGGTGCACCACTAGAGTTCATCATTGGAAAAGGACAGATCATCCCAGGTCTTGAAAACGCACTTGTAGGTATGTCTCAAGGTGAAAGTGGTGACATTATGGTTGCTGCTGCAGATGCATATGGTGACGTAAATCCAGAAGCAATCCAGACACTTCCTATCGAGCAGTTCGAAGGTGTAGATCTTGTAGAAGGTATGACACTTTATGGTCAAGGTCAAGATGGTCAGACTGTACAAGTAACAGTAAAATCTTTTGATGATAAAGAAGTGAATGTAGATTTCAACCACCCATTGGCTGGTAAAGATCTTATGTTCTCAGTTACTGTTTTAAGTGCAAGAGAAGCAACTGCAGATGAAGTAACATCTGGTGTAGTTGGCGGTGCACATACCTCTGGCGGTAGCTGTGGTTCAGGATGTGGTTGTCACTAATCCTTCATTCTCTTTAGCCCATCTTTCATTTAAAGATGGGCGCTACTTCTATCCAACGACGTACATCTACGTTTTCACTCCAAATCCTTTTTATTCAGAATTAACCACTTACAGAGTAAAATATACTCTAAATCAATATCTATTTATAAGATATTTTGATAAGATAATTCGTAGGAATTTTGAAGGGATAGCATGCACAAGATAGAAAAGCTTTTTGATATTAATATCATTTTGATGATACTGTTTTCTTCTGTAGAAGCGATCAGAGAAGAAAAAGATATCGAACTGATTTATGATATGGAACCGACAATACCAAGAGAATTGAGAGGTAACCCTGAGGCATTGGTACGCATGCTCAGTAAAGTACTTACTTTTGTTTGTGAGAATACCGATCAAAAAGAGATCGTACTCTCTTTAGATGCGCCTGAAGATTTTGTCTATGAAGAGTGCATATCCTTTACGATCAAAGATACGCATATCACAAAAGAGAAGATCCGGGAATTTTTTGAAGCCGGTCTACAGAATGAACTTGAAGTGCTTGACGGAAAGATCGTGTATGAGAGCAATGCGGATATACAATTGGATCTACCTTTCAAGATCAGTGAATTGGGACATAGAAGGCATTATAGACTGCCGGATGTCTCAATGCTGGGTAAAAAGGTTTTATTGATCTGTGAGAATGAAGCCATCGCACACAGCATCGAAAAAATGTTTAAATATTTTCTCTATGATGTGGATGTCGGATTTGATGCCTTTAAAGCGCAGGGAAATGATCTCACGCCTTATGATATTTTAATTGTGGATGAGCACCTTAATACCGAAGAGTTTGAACATATGATCGCTCGTGTTCAGCAGAATATACCGCTTAAGTATGTACTGCTTAAAGATGCGCATATTGTAGAGCGTAAAATGATCAGTGTCTCTACCAATTTGATCAAACCTGTGACAGAAGAGAGTGTCTATGAATTGATCCTATCTCTTTTTAAAACCAAAACGCCTACCAGAGAGGTACGGGCACACTCAAAGATCAATGTGATCGATCTTGAAAAGCACCTTCAGATCAACAAGGATCATGAAAAGCATGAAGATCACAGTAGCAGGATACAAGAGAGTCTTGAGGCTATGATCGAAAAAAGCAGAGGGATGGATTTGCCTATTTTGGATAAGGCAATAGGAGAAGCGAACACGAAAAACATCGGTTTGTCATATGCCAGTGAATTGAAAATATTTTTAGATACTTTTGATCGTTCTGATCTTTATTTTAGAGAGATCGTCAATCAAAACGCGATCAACAAAATCAAAGAGTTCTGTATAGATCTTGAAAAACATGCAAAACTTATCGGGGCTGAAAGTATGTTTAAGCTAGCTGAAACTCTCGGGCTTATTTTTGTCTATGATAAACTTGATATGCTGCCCATCTATCCTGGGAAATACCACATAGAACTCCAAAAACTGATCGAAGCCATCAAGAAAGAGCTGCAGTTAAAATAGTCTTACGGACTATGCCTCTTCAAGTACTTCGAAATCACTTTTCCCCACATTACAATCCGGGCAGACCCAATCTTCAGGGATATCTTCAAATGCAGTCCCCGGTTCTATGCCTGAGTCAGGGTCGCCGATCTCAGGATCATAGATGTAGTCACAGACGAGACAAATATACTTTTTACTCATGATAAACCTCCTGCGTGTTTTGATAGTACTATCATAGCATAATTTAAAGATGGTAAAGTAAATCAAAATTATAATCTTCACCCTAAAAGATGATAAAGGAGTAATGGCTAAAACCTCATAAAGTGATATATTTTATAAGGTTTTATAACAGAAGAAGATTGGAATTTGGAGATCATTCTTTATGTATTGTCCATCCCGCTTTTTCAAATTGTTCTGCTGCTTCTTTTTCAAGTATTCCTATGATGACGTTTGGAGGAGAGATAAATACCGGTGTATATCTTGTCAGTCCATGATCCTGGAGAATGTCCCACCTTGAGTATCCTCCCATGTGCGGTGTTCGAAGAGCAAAAACAACCTCTTTGATATGTTGTTCACGCATCATAAACGAGCACATCGGACAAGGTTCACAGTTTGAGTAGAGTGTACATTCCGAGAGATCGGAAGTACCGAGCGCTTTTTTGGCTCTTCTCATAGCGATCACTTCTGCATGGTCAGTGATATCGTCATGCATGGCAGAGTTACGTGCTTCAGCTATTATCACATTATCTTTGACAACAACAGAACCAAAAGGATTGTCTCCTGAGTATAGGGAGTCCTGTGCTAACTCGATACATCGTCTCATAAATTTCTCATGCTCTTGGGTCTTCATTGAAAAAAATGTTCCTTTGTCTTTGGGAAAAGATTTACTTCTATATCCCCAATCTCTCTTTGCTAATTTGGACAGTGTCCACGCTTTCATTTGTTGATATGATAGTATAGATTTCAATCCACTGTAACTGACCTTCTTTTTTACAGTATTTC
>JBNLDB010000122.1:0-4925 GCA_050304115.1 Sulfurovum sp.
CTGAAAACCTTTTTGTTGTGATAAAAGGTATCGTTGAAGTATTTGATGAGAATGAAGAACATATTGATATCTATCAGACCCATGATGTCTTTGGTGGTATAGAGATCATCGAAGATCAACCCTCTTCATTGAATTACATCGTTACAGAAGAGTTGATATGTTTTGAGATCCCTAAAGCAGCATTCCTGGATATTTGTGAAAGCAATAAGGCGTTTAAACACTATTTCTTTTCAAGTATCGTGGAACGTATGGATATGCTGAAAGAGAAGAGAGAATATGCTTCTATGAGCGACTTGATGATGGCAAGGCTGGATGATACTATTTTACATAAAGGTGTAGTGGTTGATTCAAATATGCCTATCGTTGAAGCACTTCAACATATGGATGGAGAGGGTGCAGGTTGTCTGTTGGTTGACAATGAGGAAGGGTACGGGATCGTTACAGATGCAGATTTCAGATACTATATCCTTCACAAAGAGGCACAAAGTTTAGAAACAATCTCACAGATACAAACCTATCCTGCCATATTCATTGAGAATGGGGAACTTCTTTTTAATGTGTTACTTTTGATGACAGAACACGGCTTTAAACATCTTCCTGTGTTAGATGAAAGCAAGAGTGTTGTGGGTGTACTTGAACTTGTCGATCTGTTAAGTTTCTTCTCTAACCAGTCTCATCTCATTACGGTTCAGATGGAGAGAGCACATAAGCTTGAGGATGTGGTGGCTGCAGCGAAACGTATGGATGTTATGATCAGTGCATTGCATGCTAAAGGTGTGAAAAGTAGGTATATCGCCAAGTTGGTCTCTGAGATCAACAAAAAAATGTATCTCAAGCTTTTTGAAATGATCATTCCTCCTACATGGCAGGATAAATGTACACTCCTACTGCTTGGCAGTGAAGGGCGTGCTTCACAGATACTCAGGACGGATCAGGATAATGCACTGGTCTTTGAAGAAGGTTTCATGCCAGAGGATGTATCTGATGTCACACAAAGATTTATTGAAGCACTTGATGAGATAGGTTTCCCGCGCTGCGAAGGCGGTATTATGATGATCAATCCAAAATGGTGCAAACCGATTGATGCATACAGGGAAGATATCTATGATTGGATCGAAGCACCAACGTATGAAAAGTTTCTGGATATGGCCATTTTTTTTGATTCAACACCTATTGCAGGCAAGAAAACACTTCATACTGAATTGATCGATTATCTTTTTAGCAAAGTGGAACAAACCCCGTCGATTCTCATGCATTTTGCAAGAGCGATAGAGACGTTTGAGTCTCCACTGGGATTGTTTTCCCAGTTTGTGCACGATAAAGCACATAAAAATGAGATAGACATTAAAAAAGGTGCACTCTTTGCATTGATCCATGGTATACGTGCATTGGCTTTGGAACATCAGATCAGAGCGACCAATACAACGCAACGTATCAAAGAGCTGAATAATAGCGGTTTTTTGAGTAAAGCAGATGCAACAGAGTTGATGGAAGCTTTAGAAGTGTGTAATACATTGAGACTGCATTCTCAGCTTGAACAGCTGGCAAAAGGAGAAACAATAGACAACTATATCTCCGTGGTCAACATAGGAAAGCTTGAACGTGACCTTTTAAAAGAGGCACTGAAAACAGTCAATAAGTTTAAAAAGATTGTGAGTTATCACTTTCATCTTTCAATAGTAGGTTAAATGTTTACGTCATTCAAAAAGAAGAGGAATCTTAAAAACCTGAAGGATGAACGTTTCACCTTTTTATTTGATGAAACAGATGCAGAGGAGATGGTCGTCTTTGACTGTGAGACGACGGGACTTGATCCAAAAATGGATGATATTGTCTCGATCGGTGCTGTAAAGATCAAGGGAAATAAAATCCTTACGGATGAAGCGATACATATCTATATCGATCAGGAGAAAGCGCTTGATCCCAAAAGTATTACGATACATCAGATAAGGAATTGTGACCTTTCCGGAGCGATCCCTCTCAATGAAGCCATTGAAAAGTTCCTTTATTATATCGGGAACAGACCTTTGGCAGGTTACTACCTGGAATTTGATGTGGCTATGGTTAATAAATATATCAAGCCGATGTATGGCATTACACTGCCTAATAAACAAGAAGAGGTATCAGCGATCTATTATGATAAAAAGATACCGACCATACCTCAAGGACATATAGATCTGCGGTTCGATACGATCTTGGAAGATTTGGATCTACCAAAACTTCAAGCCCATGATGCATTGAATGATGCCATCATGACGGCTTTGATCTATCTTAAATTAAAACATACAACGAAATTGAAATAATAACTTTATAGGAGAAACAATGTTACAAGAACTCTATCAACCAAACCAAGACTTTGCAAAAGATGCAAGAATAAAAAATATGGATGAATACCATACACTGGTTAAAAAAGCAACAGAGGACTATGAAGGATTCTGGAAAGATTATGCAGATGAGAAGATCGATTGGTTCAAACCATATGACAGTGTATTGGATGAATCCAATGCCCCATTTGTGAAGTGGTTCGATGGAGGAAAGCTTAATGTTGCACACCAGTGTATCGACCGTCACTTAGAGACACAGAAAAATAAAGCAGCCATCATTTTTGAAGGTGACAGAGGGGATAAACAGGTGATCACCTATCTTGATCTTTATGAGGAAGTCAATAAATTTGCTAACCTTCTTAAAGAGGATTTCGGTGTACAAAAAGGCGACAGGGTAGTCATCTATATGCCTATGATCCCTGAAGCAGCCTATGCAATGCTTGCCTGTGCACGTATCGGTGCGATCCACTCTATCGTATTTGGCGGATTCTCTTCAGAAGCCTTACGTGACAGGATCGAAGATGCTGAGGCAAAAGTAGTGATCACCGCAGATGGTGCGTACAGAAAAACAAAACCTTATATGCTAAAACCTGTAGTAGATGATGCATTGAAAGGTGAAACACCGGTTGAAAAAGTATTGGTCGTTGAAAGAAACAATGAAGAAGTGACCTGGGTAGCAGGACGTGACTACTCATACAATGAACTGATCAAAAGTAAGTCAGGGCAATGTGAAGCTGAACCTATGGAGAGTGAAGATCCTCTCTTCTTACTCTATACTTCTGGTAGTACCGGAAAACCAAAAGGGGTACAACACAATACAGCCGGATACATTCTTTGGGCACAAATGACGATGGAGTGGGTATTTGATGTGAAAGAAAACGATACGTACTGGTGTACAGCGGATATCGGATGGATCACAGGGCATACCTACATCGTATATGGACCACTTGCAATGGGTGCAACCACGGTGATGTTCGAGGGTGTGATCACCTTCCCTGATGCAGGTCGTCCTTGGAAAATGGTAGAAGAGCATAAGATCAACCAATTCTATACGGCACCGACAGCGATCCGTGTATTGCATAAAACAGGTGAAAATGAACCGGCTAAATATGATCTTACCTCGCTTAAAGTACTTGGAACGGTAGGAGAACCTATCGACCCTCCTGCTTGGAAATGGTACTATGAAGAGGTGGGACAAAGCAAATGTGCAATCGTAGATACCTACTGGCAAACTGAGACTGGTGGACATATCGTTTCTCCACTTCCTGGTGCAACACCTATCAAACCGGCATGTGCAACACTACCACTACCGGGTATCATGGCTGAAATACTTGATCCAGAAACAGGAGAAAAAGTAGGTGAGGGTGAAAGCGGATATATGTGTGTGACACGCCCATGGCCTTCCATGATCCGTGGTGTATGGGGTGATGATGAGCGTTTCAAAAAGTCTTATTTCGGTGATGTGACAAAAGAAGGTAAAGCAGTCTACTTCACAGGTGACGGTGCGATCTATGGTGAAAACGGTTATATTACGATCACCGGTCGTACGGATGATGTGATCAATGTATCCGGGCACCGTATGGGTACAGCTGAAGTAGAAGCCGCGATCAAAAAACATGACAATGTAGCTGCTGTGGCAGTGGTTGGTAAACCGCATGACCTTAAAGGAGAGGGGATCTTTGCCTATATCGTACTGAAATCTGTCAACGATGGTGTAGCAGAGGAACTTGAGACGATGAAAGAGATCAACGCGATCATTAAAACCGAGATCGGTAACATTGCACTGTGTGATGATATGGTCTTTGTTCCTGACCTTCCGAAAACCAGATCAGGAAAGATCATGAGAAGGATCCTTAGAGCATTGGCTAAGGGTGAAAAGATCACGCAAGATACTTCTACACTTGAAGATCCAACTATTGTAGGTCAGATAGAAGCACGTGTGAACGCTGCATAAAAAGCATAATAACCTGCCTTCTTTCTTTGTAAGAAGGCCAATGATTCAACTCTGATGTAAGTGTAGGAGATAGAAGAGGTATGATTATTTGGAAAATTTTATTTTAATAATACTGGCTATTTCCCTTGGGTATATATTTAACCAATTACGTGTTTTTCCAGATGAAGCGGCAAATATCTTAAACAAATTTGTTATATTTATTTCGCTTCCGGCCATGATTTTACTGCAAATACCCAAGCTGACGCTCTCTATGGATATTCTGATCCCTGTGATCATTGCCTGGGTAGTGATGACTGTGACAGCACTACTGACACTCTTTATTGCCAAGAGATTTCATTTTAGCAAAGAGGTGACAGGGGCGTTGATGCTTGTTGCAGTATTGACGAACTCCTCTTTCATGGGTATCCCTGTCATCAATGCTTATCTAGGTGATGAGGCACTGCCATTTATTTTGGTCTATGACCAAATGGGTACCTTTCTGGCACTTGCAACCTATGGAATATTTGTAGCTGCATATTATTCGAATCAGAGTGAAATTACTATACGGACCATGGCGGTCAGGATCCTGACCTTTCCTCCCTTTGTTTCTCTGATGATCGCACTCTTTTTTATAGGTACACCTTTCCCCGAAACGATCTCAAAAGTAT
>JBNLDB010000123.1:0-4924 GCA_050304115.1 Sulfurovum sp.
TTTGTTTGATCTTTGAAACCATCCCTACAAGATGATCATAAGAATGAAAATTTACATTTTCTTTGTGTAGTGCCTTAGTACTTAAATACTCCAAAACTTCTTTTCTACTGACGATATTTTCTTTTTCAAGATCTTCTATCAGCCCTGCAAGTAGATCATCATCTGCTTTACTAATGAGGTTTTTAGAGATCTCATCTGCTGCATCTTCGTCCAATCCCCTACTATATAATAATGAAGAGACACTTGAGGAGACAGAATCATTTATATTTTGATGATAGCTAACTGTGGTGAACACAGCATTTGCCATCACTGGATTTAAAGCTAGTCCTGAAATGATCAGTGTCAGAGTGATAAAGTTTTGTTTTTTCATTAAAAATCCTTTTATATATCATAGTCTAAAAAGGTTAATGGTTTTACTTTGTCGATAATTATTTATCTTAGATATGCTACTATTTATAAGGGAAAAGGGAAACAGAATGAATATAGACAATTTTTTATATAGTGGTTTTACGTTTACTGGTGAAGGAAGCATCCTTCAATTTAAATTTAAGATGCTGAATTCTATTTTTATCATCGTCGCTTTTTTTTCTTTTCTTTTTGCGTTGATGAGTGACTTAGGTATTAATGATATAGGTCCCATTCACACTAAAGTAAATTATGTTTATAGTTTTCTCACGCTCACACTGATCTACTTTCTGAGACGCTCCAAAAAAAATTATACATTTGCATCACACGCTCTTCTTATTATCTCATTGGTCACATTCACCTCGGCACTTATTTTTGTACCACAGGATGAATTTAGGATCATATGGTTTTATCTATTGATTTTTGTTGCCTATATGATCAATGGTAAAATAAGCGGTCTGCTTTATACATTGGCTTCTATAGCTATTATTCTAAGCATCAATTTAACTATCGATCTGCATCTTTCAGATATAGCCATAAATTCAGCGATTTTGGGTTTGGTCATAGGAAGCTTTTTATCTTATGTATATACCAATAAAATCATGAATTATGAAACCAGCCTGAAACAACAAAACAGCAGTTTGAGTGTATTGGCTTCTACAGATTACTTGACAGGTATTATGAATAGACGTATGTTCAATCAGATCTCAGAACACTATTTTCAAACAGCACAAGAGGACCATTTGAGTTTGACACTTTTAATACTGGACTTGGATCACTTTAAAAAGATCAATGATACCTACGGTCATCAAACAGGAGATCAACTGTTGATCAGTTTTGTGCAAACTGTCAAAAACCTCTTAAGAAGAAGTGATATATTCTCCCGTATAGGTGGTGAAGAATTTGCGATTCTTCTATCTCAAATAGATAAAAAAGATGCGTATCTTTTGGCAGAAAAGATCCGTCAAGCAGTTGAAAACATCACTGTTCCCTATGAAGGAGAAAATGTCTATGTAAGAACTTCTATCGGTATCGCCCAGAATAAGGCAGAAGACAGTTCATTTTCCGATATTTTTTCCCGTTCTGATATGGCACTTTATAAAGCCAAACAAGCGGGGCGAAACCGGACATGTTGTGCAGTATTGTCAGGAGATGATATCGATTGTCCAGAGTCATCCCAACAGGCTAAAGTACTGAACTTTTCTATCTAAAGAGTTCCCAAAATTCAGTATGCTCCCTTGCAAACCTATCAAGTCTTATGGCTATACGCTTCTTGATCACTTCTGATCTGCATAAGAAGAAAAAAGCACGTGGTGAGTATGGTTTGTGTTTGATCGCTATCACATGAATATACTCTTTTTTCAAATCACTTAAGAGTGACTCTATCTGCCCATTATGTGCAAAGCAGCGGTTCAAATGCTGGTAGACGATACACACTTCCAAATGCAGTAACCGATAAAAATGACTTACTTCCTCAGCAAAAATATATTTATGCGGATAGGGTTTTTCTGCGTAGTCCTGTTCCAGCGTAAGAAAATCAAAACATTGTGCTCCCCTATTACACTTGAGTGCCATGCCATTATCCGGTGCCACAGCAACGACTTGCGCTTTGTGTGAAAATGTGAGGGCCCTCTTGAACCAATGATAACGCTCTTCTAACGAGCCAGGGACTTTTTCATAAAAAAACTTTGCATTGGGAAGTAGTCTTAATGACTCCAGTTCAGTCACTTCACGTTTATCTCTCATGACAAGGCTTAAAAGTGCATCTTCCAGGTATGTATCACAACCCATCATACGTCCAAAATAGTCAATATGTCTTCCATCGTTGTTCTCTTCACCCTCACCTTCATGCATGTACCATATCTGTGCAAGTGCTTTTCCATCCATAGGACTCTCTTTATGGTTGAAGAGATAACGAAAAAGCTGGAACTTCCCAAAGTCCCCAACATCTGCTACGTATTTATCTTGCATAAGAAGGTCCTTTTTATGTGCAGTTTATCATGAGTGTAATTTAGTAAGAAGTGAAGATATTATTAGGATACCCTCATTTATGAAGATATCCTGGCATGTTAGTGTCGTAATATTTCTATTTCAATAACACAAGACCTCCTGCACCATCTGCAACGTAAGCACGTCCAAACCAGACAGAAACATCTGTTGCACTACCTGCTGTATTGGCATGATCAACGAGTATCGGATCAGCCGCATCTGACCAGTCTATTTTGATAGCACCTGCATCACCATAGGCTACATAAATGTAAGTTTTACCACTCACACGGACAGCATCTATACCGGATGCTCCACCACTCCAATCAGAAAAATCCGTACCTGCGACCAAGTCATTTGTGTAGGTACCGGCATCCTGAAGTTTGAAGTATCCAACTGCATCATAACGGCCATCTCGACCTTGTTCTGTACCAGGGTGTGGCACAGGATTGATCAAGTCAGAAATATTGTAGGCTAAGATACCGAAGCTGTCATAAGTAAAGAAGGCATAATTACCTACTACCTTCACAGAAATAGCTACACCGTCCGCATTATGGGCATTTGCATCTTCCCACTTAATAGGCTGGAATGATTTAACGATTGACATATTAGCAGGGTCACTGATATCTATGACTGTAATTCCTGTAGCACCACCGGCAACGAAAGCATAATTATTCCATAATGCAATACCAGTCGCATTATTGATTCTTAAATCACCTTCTTGTTTGATATTGCCGACAATGAATCCCGAACTGTTATTAAGATCAGGTATCGCATTCAAGTCGTAGACGGTTACTCCGCTCAGACCATCTGCCGTAAATGCCAAATTATCTTTTACTGCAACGTCATACACTCTATCTTCCAGATTGATACCTGCCACTTTGGTTTCTTCAAGACTGTGCTCATAAATATCTCCATCGGTTGGATAGAGCAGTTCTGGAGCACCCTCTGTACCCAAGTTATTGACATTTACACGTCTAAGTCCCGCACTCAAAGATGCCACCATTGCGGACTTTGTTCCAGCATTATTGATAACGACTACTTCATCCGCATGCGGTGTCGGGTACATCACTGTTCCGTTCACATCAACAGGACTTTCACTCTGAAGTGTATTTCCCACAAGTCTCACTTGCTCTGTCGGTATGTTTTGACAATTTCCATTTACGATTTCTGCCACTTTCCAGGCCATCATACCGTGCGGACCGTCAGCAAGGTAGAGGATATTGTCATACGCACCCACGCCTGCAGAGTGCCCGACACTGATCTCCGGTACATCATAGCCTGCTGGCGCAGCACCGATTTCATCAGTCGTCGCAAAGTACTCCGTAACGTTGAAATCATATGGATCAGGGGATGTTCCAAACACTTCAATATAGTTAAGACCGCCTGCTCCAGCTGCCATGACGACATCAGCAGGAAGCGTATCAGATTCATCAAAACTGCCACCCGTAAGTGCCAAGGAGTTACCATGACCACCAACTTCACCGGTTGTTAAGAGGATCGGTGAATGCATTGTAAAGTCCGGTAGTGCTTCATCAACCAATGACGAAATATTCATATCATACGAGGTAACAAACTCATAAGTCGGTATATGATTACCTGGTATTCCATCTGTGTCATTATCATAAGGTGCATTTGTCCCATGCCAACTGGTCTCAGGATTCGTTGCATCATTCACTACCATCAATCCGCCAAAATGGTCTGTATAGAAAACTTTGTTGGATGTCGTATCTACTTTTACATCGGCTATACCCGCATCTTTAAGCATACCTGCTCCAGCTCTTGAAAAGACAGAATCAGAACCTCCGATCACTACATCTTCCGGTCCGTGTGCCGGTATTGCCGGTACATACCCTAGATACGTTGCATCAAGGAAATTATTTGGTGTTGTACAATCTACACTTCGCGCAGTTGCTGTCTCATACCCGGTAACATCGACCGCAACCATACCGGCCATTCCATAAGCGATATAGGCAATAGTTCTTCCTCCAATAGAAGCTACTTCAACTTTTCGTGCATCATAATAGTATTTGCCTAAGCTTTCAAAATCTGCCCATGGTGTATCGATAGTTGTATTTTTTTCCTTATTAACCTTGATGATCTCCCAACTAGCCTGTTCGTAGTTCGGCATTCCTGTACATGTATCAAGATAAGTAGAAGATGGTTGTTGAACATCATCTGCCACATTGGTCGCAAACCAATCTTCTATACTTGAATTGGTATCGATGTAATGATTATAACGTCCAACCTGTTCTAATTGAGAGTTGTAAATTCCCATTCCCATATAACCTTGTGCAACGAAGAGTCTAGTATTGTTGTTATCACCGACCAAAGTTAAACTTTTTGGACCGCCCCATGGATTTTCACCTGCATACTGTAAGGTATATTTCTCCGGACCGTCTATCAGCAGAGTGCCATTACCGTCTAGGATTCCCGCTATAAGATTATTTAAACTGGTCTTGTGAAGGCCGTATCCTTCATCACCTATTATTAACTGCCAGTTAGGAACGGTGTTATTTCCCTCATTATAAAC
>JBNLDB010000124.1:0-4884 GCA_050304115.1 Sulfurovum sp.
ACTGAGAAAAGGCGGACGTTTAGAGCTTCGTACAGACAGTGACAAATACTTTTGGTATGCGTTGGAAACTTTCTTTTCTATCCCTAAAGTTGAAGTAGAAGTACGTAAAAATGAAGCCTTGGAAGTGACAAGCAAGTATGAAGCAAGATGGCTGAGACAGGAAAAAGATATCTATGATGTCTATGTCAAATGCACGCAAGAATCAGCACCTAAAACGTTGCATATAGATTTTAATTTTAATGATGTAAAATATACGTCAGGGATAGAAGAATGTTTACCGAAGAAAGCATTGGTATTTGATGGATATTTCATACACTTTGAACGGGTGTACAAAATATCTGAGCAGAGTCTACTGATCAAATGTGCTTTTGGAAGTTTTGACAGACCGGAACATAAATATATTTTATTAGAAAAAGAGAGTTGCAGATATTTTGTCTCACCGCCGGTGAAGACGACAGTCAACTTTCAAGCCCATCAAAAACTAGCTGAGCAGCTGATGCTCGTCAAAGGAGAGTAGTGCATGTCCAATGTGATTCACGCTTCACATCTTACCCTTACCTATGGGAAAGCAGGGAAAGAGGTCATTAAAGATGCCAACTTCAGCATCAAAAAAGGTGAGTTCGTCTTTATCACAGGGCCAAGTGGTTCAGGTAAATCCACACTGCTTAAAGCACTGTACGGAAAACTGAGACCAAGTGAAGGCAACCTTGTTGTGGGAGGGCTTGATCTGGCCAATGTCAGTCAACGTAAACTGCAAGAACTCAGAACCCATATGGGTATCATTTTCCAGGATTATAAGCTTGTGAATGAATGGACCGTGAAAAAAAATGTGGTCCTGCCCCTGATGATAGCAGGATACGATAGTGAGATACAGGACACACAGGCTCGAAGGCTGCTTAAACATGTAAAACTCCCGGAGCATGCAGACAAGTATCCATTGGAACTCAGTGGTGGAGAACAGCAGCGTGTGGGTGTAGCCAGAGCATTGGCTAAAAACCCGGTGGTGATCTTGGCAGATGAACCTACGGGTAACCTTGATGACTATTCATCCAATGTGATCTGGGATTTGATGGAAAATGCCTGCCAGCAGCTTGATACAACGGTTCTGGTCGTCACACACAAAATTCCAACGATCTTCTCTTTACCCTACAGACATTTTATTATAGAGAGCAAGGGCGTCTATGAAGTTCATTAAAAACCATTTGATGTTTATTTTGCCGTTGATGGCAATTTTATTGGGTATTGAATTTTATCTGGTATTTGAGCGTACGACAGACACCTATGAAAAAGGGCTTAAAGAGGGCTATTTTATGCTTGCTGTGACTAAAAAGCCTATGGATCTTTCTGATTTTCAAGCACTGAATGACCATATCAGTACGGCAGAAAAGATCAAACGTGAGAGTATCGTATCAGAAGTGGCAAAAGGGATCAGTCAAAGCAGCAGCAAGGAGATCTTGGCTACACTCCCTTATTTTTATAATCTCGGTATTGATTCCTATCTTCATACTTCAGGCCTGGAAGCGATCAAAAAAGACCTTGAAACGGATGCCAACATTAAACAGGTTGAGACATTCGGCAGCAGTTATCAGTCCAATTACAGACTTTTCGCATTTATCAAGTTCATACTGAAAATATTTATCGTTTTTATGGCTGTGGTGAGTCTCTTCCTTATTATCAAACAGATGGAGATCTGGAAATATGCACATAAAGAGCGTATGCAGGTGATGGAGATATTCGGTGCACCTTTGATGCTCAGATCAGGAGTGCTTTTTAAAGTCGCTTTTTTCGATGCGATATTTTCAACGATATTGGTCTCTGCGATCTTCTTTTATACCAAATTTTTCTGGGCTGTCCAAAGCGGGATAGACATCATGGTGCAAAACCAGGAAGCACTTTTTAAGTACAGTGACATCGGTATTCTGTTAGGCTCCTCTATAGTGATCGTGATCATCGCTGTGTATACGGTGGTATTTAGCAGTAAGGGGGTGCAGGAGTGAGATTCTTTATCCTGACCTGTTTTATAGCAGTAGGATTACTTTATGGTGCATCTACTACTACAAAGATCGAAAAGTCCAAGGAGAGTCTCTCTGCTGCATCAGCTGCTCAAAAAAAGACAAGCAGACAACTCAACAAAATTGCTAAGGATATACAGGCGGCGGAGAAGGATATTGTTTATCTTGAAAATAAAATAGGTGAACTTGAAGCAGATCAAAAAAAATCAGAAGAGAAGTATACAGCGTTAAAAACAGAGTTAGCCAAATCTGAAAAAGAGTTAGCGGCTACAAGTGAAGCATTGGAAGAAAAACATCAAAAGTTCGTCTCTTTGCTTTCGGAACAATTCTCCATTGTTTTTGCCATGGAAAAGTCACATGAACCCACACGGGAATCTATACTTTCACGTGAAGTCTATATTGCTTATAAAAACCATAATACTAAAATGTTAACGGCACTCAGGGGAGATCTGGTCAAGCTTAAAAAGCAGAAAGAGGATAAGATCTATCTGCGCAATAAAACAAAAAATGAGATCTCTCGTATTGTGAAAAAAAGAGAGGAGTATGCACAAAAAAAGGCAGCAAAAGAGAAGCTGCGTGAAAAACTTGCTTCTGATGAAGAAAAATACAATGCGAAACTTGCAAAGATCGTGGATAAGCAGAACTCTCTTCGGTCCACACTGGCAAAACTGAATATCCTACATACACAAGAGGTCAATGAGGCACGCAAGCGGGCAGAAGCTGAGAAGGAAGCGATGCGGCTTGAAAAAAAGAGACAAAGAGAGATACGCGAAGCAAAGGCATTGGCACGTATCAATGCAAGAAAAGCCCAAGAGGCCTTGAAACAGGCAAAAACAGAGCAAGAGAGAAGAAGCGCACGTTTGGCTGCATCTGAAGCAAAAAAAGCAGAGCAAAGAACCTATGAAGAGAGTGAGAAGGTAAGACAGGTGAACTCATCGTATCAAAAGTCTAAAACCTATGCCTACAGAGGCGGTAAAACAATCTCTCCATTACCTGGAGCGAAAATTATCAAAAAGTTCGGTACTTATGTGGATCCTATCTACAAGATCAAGATCTTTAATGAGTCCATTACGCTCAAATCGCCTGTCCCAAACTCAAAAGTAAAAAATATTTTGAACGGGAAAGTGGTATTTGCCGGGAAAAGCAGTATGCTGGGTAATGTAGTGGTGGTCTCCCATAGCAGCAAGATCCATACTGTCTATGCCGGACTTTCCAAAATCGCTCCCACGATACATGTCGGGGCAAAAATTCAAAAGGGATATGTGGTAGGAAAAGTGAATGAAAAACTTATTTTCCAGGCAACAAAAGACTCTAAGCATATCAACCCGTTAAGGCTGATAACCATATAGCTAGCTGAGAGTTTAAACGCCTCCTAAACCACAATTCGATATAATCGCGAAATTATATAAAGGTGCATCTGTGACAAAAAGAGTTTTGGTAAAATTTTCTGGTGAAGCATTGGCGGGTGAAGAAGGGTATGGTATTGATACTCAGATTCTTAATTTTATTGCAGGTGAGATCAAAGACCTTGTAGATAATGGTGTGGAAGTCGGTATCGTTGTAGGCGGCGGTAATATCATTCGTGGTGTGACAGCTGCTGCAGATGGTATCATTAAAAGAACATCCGGTGACTATATGGGGATGTTGGCGACCGTGATCAATGGTGTGGCTATCCAGGAAGCCTTGGAACATGCAGGGCTTGAAGCAAGACTTCAGTCTGCCATTGACATGCAAGAGATAGGTGAAGCGTTCATTGTACGTCGTGCAAGAAGACATTTGGAAAAAGGACGTGTGGTTATATTTGCCGGTGGTACAGGTAACCCATACTTTACAACAGACACCGCTGCGACTTTAAGAGCTTCTGAAATAGAATCGGATCTTTTGATCAAAGCAACCAAAGTTGATGGTGTCTATGACAAAGATCCAAATAAATTCGATGATGCTGTGAAACTCGATACGTTATCGTATGACCAGGCATTGGCGGATAATATTAAAGTCATGGATGATACTTCTATCGCCTTGGCGAAAGAGAATGGATTGCCAATCGTGGTATGCAACATGTTTGAAAAAGGTAATCTTCTTGCGATTGTCAAAGGTGATATGAGCCTTTGTTCAGTAGTAAAATAGAGAATGAAATAATAAAGGAAAGAATATGATGAGAACAGAACAATTAACAGCAAAAGCACTAGAAAAAGTAGATTTTGATAAATACCTTCTTGCAAATGCAGTAGGGAAAAGAGCGGAAGCCATCGCTAACGGTGCTAAAGTACTTTTGGATATCGATACCTCAGGTATGAAATATTCTGATATTGCACTTCAAGAAATTGCTGAAGGTAAAATCACTGTCAGCCTAGAAGGTTAAGCCCCTTTGGATGCTTTTCTAGATAAAGCTAAAAAGATAAAGACTATAGAAGAGGCCAGTGCCCTTCTTTGGGAAGAAATCCCATCTCCTCTGCCTGCAACGACCAAAGCCCTGGAACTTTCACTTAACGCACATAAAGGACAAACACGCAAAAGCGGAGAGCCTTATATCGTTCATCCTATTTTGGTAGCGGCGATCACTGCAAAGATATCCAATGATGAAATGATGGTACAAGCTGCCCTCTTGCACGATGTTGTTGAAGATACACATTATACCATTGACGAGCTGGAAGAGGAGTTTGGGTATGATGTCGCGCATATGGTCGAGGGACTCACTAAGATCGTCGAGATACGTGATGAAGAGCTCATTCCTTCTGGCTCGGATGAAAGATTGATCAACTCTGCACTTTCATTTCGAAAAATGCTGATTGCCTCGATCAAAGATGTCCGTGTACTTGTGATCAAACTGTGTGACAGATTGCACAATATGATCACTCTGAGTGCACTGAGT
>JBNLDB010000125.1:0-4872 GCA_050304115.1 Sulfurovum sp.
AGAGAAAGCCTCTTCCCTGATCGATACATCGGACCTGGAACTCAAAGAAGTGTTTTGCGGGATGAGATCAGGGTCAAAAGATTATTTTCCTTTGGTCGGAAAAGTGATAGATGTCCCTTTTATACTGAAAAATTATCCTACGATCGTGCGTGGTGCCAAACCTCCGATGAAGTATGTGGATAATCTATTTATCTGTAATGGTCTAGGGGGAAGAGGATTTGTTTTTGCACCGCTGATGGCAAAGATCTTGGCTGAATGTATCGTTGATGATAAAGAGGTAGATACCAGGGTGAATCCTGACAGACTTTTTTTGAAATGGTGTCGTAAGAGTCCAGAGTTGGACGCTTTACGTTAAATCCCACTTTTCCCACTCAGGCTCCTCTGTCACATGAGGAAAACCATCCAGTATCTCCTGGGGCTGGAATTTTGGCTTGTAGGCAAACGCTTTACACCCCTCTACCCAGTACCCCAAATAGATCCAAGGCAGTTCAAGTACATGGGCCAACTGTATCTGGTAGAGCAGTGAATAGGTCCCGAGTGACAGCCTTGAATAATCAGGGTCATAGTAGAAGTATATAGAGCTGATACCGTCATCCAGGATATCGATGAGGTCTACACCGATGAGTTTGCCATCTCTGATATAGAGTACTTCTTTCCCGTAATCATGTGCACCATCTACAAAGTTCTCATGGTATTCCCGATGTGAAATATTACGGTGCTGCCACTGGTCTTTTTCATGTTTAAAAGAGTGGTATTTATTGTAAAGATGAATATGTGCATCGGTTAGACTGGGCTTTTGTATAATGATCTGAGTGTCGGCATTGCGTTTAATCGCTTTTTTCTGTGATTTGGTATAGTGATAGTTATTGACATCTATACGTACACTTTTACACTCATTGCAGCCATTACAGATAGGGTGAAAGAAGTACTTTCCAAAACGTCTCCATCCTCTGGCAATTACAGCAGTGGCAAATTTTTTACTTGCATGGGAGACATATTTATAGTTCATACGTACCTTATTTCCAGGAATGTATGCACAATCGTAGTCCAGCATCGAAAAATCTGTTGATGGCGGGTTGAGTAGATCTAGTTCTTCATTCATAATCGCGATTATACTGAAAATATAGTAAAATTCATAAAAAAAGGCATTATTTGTTTCTGTATCAACCTACAAGCGGCTACTGTTATAACAGTGATTCCATTTTCTTGTATGACTTTATCTCTTCGTTTAAACCTAAAGGTAAACTCTTGGATGTAGGATGCGGTGTAGGGATCATCTCACTTTTATTGACCATGGATTTTAATATCCAGACGAGCATTATAGACAAACAGGAAAAGATGCTTGACTATGCAAAACATAATTATGCATTGAACAAACTCGAAGCGCAGAGTCCTCTTGGGGATTTTACAGAGTGGACAACAGATGAGAAATTTGACTATATCATCTCAAACCCACCTTTTTATGACTCAAGTGTGCAACAAAGTGAAAATACCCATTTGAACATTGCGAGATATGCACACCATTTGCCTATTGATGATTTCATAGCCAAGGTCAAAACACTCTTGAAGCCCAGAGGCTATTTTATTTTCTGTTATGATGCGAAACAGGTCGACCTGTTATTACATCATTTAACTTCCTATGGTATAACTGTCGAAACGATGCAGTTTGTACATTCTAAAATAGACAGAGAGTCCAAACTGGTGATGATCGCAGCCCGAATGGGATCAAAATCTATGACAAAGATACTTCCCCCATTCGTTGTCTTTGATGAGAAGAGCGTCTATAGAGAAAAAGCGATGAAAGCATTTGAACGTGCCAATACGAACAGTATAAAAGGTGATTTTTGATCATGGAATTCATGACACACGAACAGTACAATTTTAAATTTAACCCCAATGCATGCGAAGCGTGTGGGGGACACTGTTGTACAGGAGAGAGCGGCTATATCTGGGCGAAGTACAGTGAGATAGAGAAAATGGCAGAGTTCGTTAACCTTAGCGTAGAAGATTTTGCTACAATGTATCTCAGAAAAGTGAAGCATCGCTACTCTTTGATAGAGAAAAAACTGGCAGAAGACAACTATGCCTGTATATTTTTTGATGCGGAAATGAAACGTTGTTCCATTTATCCTGTACGGCCCTTACAATGCCGTACTTTCCCATTTTGGGAACAGTTTAAAAATGATGAAGAAGAGGTACGCAAAGAGTGTCCTGGTATCGTATAGCTTTTAGCTTATTTACACTAATTATCTTGAGCACTGTGATGAGCTCAGCCAAAGAGATTATGAAAATCAGTGAAGATGAACTCATCATGAGAGGGCTTTTATATGATGAATATAAAGCTTATGAAAACAGTTATCAAGTTTATAAAAGACTCTATGATGATACTGGTGCAGAGATCTATCTCTTTAAAGAAGCCACTTCCGCATTGATGAGCAGAAATCACATACTCGAGAGTATCACACGTTTAAAAACATGGGATAAGGTCAATCCCAATAGAATCGAAGTAAGACGTCTTCTCATTCCTCTTTATCTCACGATAAGACAAGTGAAAAATGCGACCATAGAAGCAGAAATTTTGCTTGAACAGTCAAAAGAACCTATGGATCTGGATCTGGCGTCCAATTCATTTTTATATGCCGGAAAATTTCAAAGAGCATTAGACCTTTTAAGCAGGGTGTATGAAACAGTACCTCGGGAAGAGATACTGCTTCGGATGGTCGATATCATGGATGAGTTCACAGGTGAACGTAAAAAGGCGATACAGTTACTTGAAACACATCGTCGTATGAATATCGTAAGTCATGATGTCTATGTGAAACTGCTTTTGCTTTATCAAAAAGAAAAAGATATCAACGGTATTTTGGAGACCTATAAAGCATTGTATCAACAAGACAATGACCAACAGTATCTGACAAAGATCATAGATGCCTATATCTACAAAAGAGATCTTGACGGTGCGATTGCTTTTTTGGAAGCAGATCAGAGTCGAAATGACATACTCTATGAACTTTATAAGTCAAAAAAATATTTTTCTAAAGCATTGACCCTCGTAGACAAACTTTATGAAGAAGATAAAAACTCAAAGTGGATCGCAGAGAAGGGTGTACTTATTTTTGAAAACGCAGAAGATAAAAATGACAAAAAAATGATACAAGATGTACTCTCCCATTTTGAAAAAGCGATCGCGTTAGGGAATGATGACAGCATTTATCTCAATTATTATGGCTATACACTGATAGATAAAGAGGTCAATGTCAAAAAGGGTATTGATGTGATAGAGAATGCATTGATCCAGCAGCCTGACAATATCTATTATCTAGACTCTCTGGCATGGGGATACTATAAACAGCGTAAGTGTGACAAAGCCTATAAGCTGATGAAAAGAGTCGTCAATGAAGAGGGCTTGGAAGAGGCAGAGATCATAGAACACTGGGATGCAATCAGACAGTGTAAATAATTTCGGGCTTCTTTTAGATATAATACGCGAAATTATAGAAATATGGAAAGTGATATATGGCTCAGATATTAGATGAAATCATTAAAAAAACAAAATCAGATCTAGAAAAAAGAAAAGCAGACTACCCTGAAGAGTGGTTAGGACGTTCTCTCTCTTTCAACCCATTTATCCCTAAAGATGTAAAGAGTGCTTTACGTTCGACAGAGGAGAATCCTTATCGTATCATTGCTGAAGTGAAAAAAGCAAGTCCCAGTAAAGGGATCATACGTGAAGACTTTAATCCTGTAGAGATCGCACAAGCCTATGAAAAAGGCGGAGCAGACTCCCTTTCTATACTGACAGAACCGCATTTTTTTAAAGGGGACAAAGAGTATCTGGGAATGGTACGCCGTTACGTCAACCTTCCCTTGCTCAGAAAAGATTTCATTGTCGATAAATACCAGGTCCTTGAAGCATTGGCATTCGGTGCGGATTATATCTTACTTATCGCTATGGCACTCAGTCGTAAAGAACTGAAAGAGCTGCATGACTATGCACGTCATTTAGGTTTGGATGTATTGGTCGAAGTGCATAACAAAACGGACCTCGTCAAAGCGATCTTTGCCGGGGCAGATATCATTGGGATAAACCATCGTAACCTAGAAACATTTGAGATGGATATGAGCCTGAGTGAAAAACTGATACCGCTGATCCCAAACGGTAAGATCATTGTGGCTGAATCAGGGATCAATGATCATGAGACGGTGGTAGAACTTTCCAAAATAGGTGCAGATGCATTTTTGGTCGGTGAGCATTTTATGAGGCAGGATGATATTACGGCGGCTATCAAAGCCTTGAAGTATGGGAATTAATTAGGTTATCCATTTATTTCTAATCTTTAGTGATTAGGATTATTTGAACAATGCTAAGTAAATAGATTTTTTATCATGCAGTGTTTTCTCTCTACTTTTTTAGAAAAAGTAGACAAAAATCGTCGACCTTCTCGAATCGCTTCGCTTTCAAGGGCGTTCAGGTCGACAACATTTATATATTTAAGAAAGTAGTTTCTTAACCATTTGGTTAATACGTCCACCGTCGGCTCGGCTTCCTATGGCAGATTTTGCAGCACCCATGACTTTACCCATATCTTTCATACTTTCAGCGCCTACAGAAGCAATGACCTCTTTCAGTACAGACTCGAGCTCTGCATCGTCCATCGGTTCCGGAAGGTAGGATTTGACTATGGCCATCTCTGCATCCTCTTTTTCTACAAGGTCATTTCGTCCCGCTTCTGCGAATTGTGCTTTGGCATCTTCTCTTTGTTTCAAATATTTCATTAAGACAGCTTCAACATCGGCATCGGTCACATCTCTTCGTTCATCTACTTCTATCTGTTTGATAGAGGCTTGTATATTTCTCAGTGTATCTCTTTT
>JBNLDB010000126.1:0-4797 GCA_050304115.1 Sulfurovum sp.
TTATTTAATATCATTCTCTAAGGTAATATGATGGAATTCACCAATTTTTCTATACACAAAAAAGTTAGCAACGGAAAATACATTTGCTATTGTATGGAAGTTGATGAACAAACCATAGTAAATGCAATACAAAACGGAAACACGACATTACAAAGTATAAAAGAAACTACAAAGGCTTGTACAGGAAATGAATGTAAAGAAAAAAACCCTAAACAAGGATGTTGCTCTGTAGAGATCAAAGAGCTTATAACTATATATTCAAATAAAGGATAAAAACATGAAAATTGAAGTTTTGGGAACTGGTTGTGCCAAGTGTGTTGCTTTGGAAAAAGTTGTAAAAGAGGCTGTTGCCAAAAGCGGTAAATTCGCCCAGATAGAAAAGGTGGATGACATCATGAAAATTATGGAGTATCAGGTAGTGAGTACACCAGGGCTTGTCATAGACGGAAAAGTGGTAAGTACCGGGAAACTGCTGAGCGTAGATGAAGTGTTAGCATTGATGAACGAATAATGATGCAAGAGAGTATACTTGCCTTACTAGAATCAAATTCTCTTCTGGCATTTTTCGGTGCTTTTGGTGCAGGGAGTATTACAGCTATCGCTCCCTGTTCTTTGGTGTCTGTACCGCTTTTAGTAGGCAGTTCTGTAGCTCTGAATAAAGATCTGGAAGGTAGAAAAAAAGCATTCTATACCTATGCTTTTGCAACTTTGTTTGCTTTAGGTGTTATGATCAGTTTTTCAATTTTGGGATTTATTGTTGCCAAATTTGGAGGTTTTTTTTCAGTTGCACCAGTTTGGGCATATTTGGTTGCCTCATTTTTAAGTATATTGATCGGTTTGTATGCCTGGGGAGTTTTCGGTGAAATTGATAAATCTTCAGTTATGATGCATCTGATAAAGTTTCGTCTCTTTGGAGGGTTCTTGATAGGAATTATCTTTGGTCTAGTAAGTACACCATGTGCATCAGCACCTCTGATTTCGATCATTACCATTGCGGCAAACAGTGGATACATATATGCTTACGGACTTATTCTGACATTTGCATTAGGACATTCAATGCTTCTTTTGATTGCAGGTATTTCAGTTGGTTTTGCGCAAAGTATATCATCAAGTGCAATAGTTGTAAAAGTGTCAGACTCTATCAATAAAGGCTTTGCTTTAATGCTTATAGGTATAGGACTCTATTTTGCATGGCAAGCCGCTTTACAGTTTTAGGAGATAAAATGAAATTAATCATAACAGTTTTTTTAGTGTTTTGTGTCTCAATGGCTTTTGGCGAAGACCATATGCTTACAGAGAGTTCATATAACCAGATAAAGCAAAGTATCGGTAAGGGGCAATCTTACTTCTTAGAAGTAGGTTCAGATAGTTGTCATAGTTGCAAGGTCATGGGTGATATGCTGTATAAAATTGTACAGGAACATCCTACGTACAATATCCATTACATCAACGTAAAAAAAGAGCGTGAGGCAGCAACTGATCTAAAGATCATGATGATACCTACTCAAATTATTTATGATAAAGAAGGTAAAGAGGTTTACAGACATATTGGATTGTTAAGTGAGGATGAACTGGTTCAACTATTAACTAGATATCAGTTTTAAATCTAAAGATCTTACGCCTTTCCTGATATCTCATGTAAGTTAAATCTTAGAGTTTTTTTGGGTCACTGGACCTGGATGCCACGCTATAATTATACGCATATTTTCAGGTTCTATTTATAGGAATAACGTTATATATCTGTAACATATTAAAAGGAAACCCATGGAATACGTAATGGAATTTTGGACAGCACTCATAGAACTGAGTAATGCAATGGCTCCCTACATACTTTTTGGTCTGCTTTTTGCAGGTATTTTGCATGAGTTTGTACCCGATACCCTTGTTACCAAACATTTGGGAAAAGGCAATATCTTCTCCGTCATCAAAGCCACACTGTTCGGTATTCCATTGCCTGTATGTTCATGCGGAGTGATCCCTTTAGCGACAAGTATCAAAAAGAGCGGTGCGAGCAAGGGCTCGACTCTTTCATTTCTGATATCCACTCCGATCACAGGCGTAGACTCCATCCTGGCAACCTACGGGATCTTTGGATGGATATTTACCATCTACCGTGTGATCACCTCTATGATCATAGCCATAGTATCAGGTATCTTGTCCAATCTTTTTGATAAAGAGGTGACAGTCGAGAAAAAACCTGCTTTTTCAGCTGTGAAAGCACCAAATACTCTCTCTCCAACCTTTTCACTGCCTAAAAATGAAGAGACAAGCTGCTGTAGTACGGGTGCTTCCTGTTGTGCAACAGAAGCAAAAAGCTTTTGGCTTACCGGTGCTTTGCGTTACGCTTTTGTCACGCTTTTGGGTGACATTGCCAAGCCGCTTGTATGGGGACTGCTTCTGGGTGCATTGATCACGGTAGCCATTCCCCAAAGTATCAGTGAAGTACTTATAGAGTATTCGTGGCTCTCTTATATCATCGTGATCGCCATTGCAGTGCCGATGTATGTCTGTGCTACAGCCTCTTTGCCTATCGCTGCGGGACTGATGCTTTCAGGTGTGAGTGCAGGGGCGGCTTTTGTATTTCTTTCTGCAGGCCCTGCAACCAATACGGTGACCATCGGGGTAGTAAAGAAGATGCTAGGAACACGCTCACTTGCTATCTATCTGGGAAGCATCATTGTGGGTAGTATCGTGTTTGGATTGGGATTGGACTATGTCTTTTCTGCATCCCAGATCGATCCTGCCTCTTTAGTGCATCTGGAAGAAGAATCGGGAGTAGTCGCAATAGCGAGTTCAATCATACTGTGGGGGTTGGTGGGCTACCTTTTAGTCAAGAAAAAAGCCTGACTGAATTAAAGAGAAAATAGATACAATAAATAATATTATAATTTATTGTTTATCTAACAATACTTTTGTTTGAATGAAGGGTGGGAATCTTGATAAAAAGCTTCATAGTATTTTGTCTTCTCATCGTATCTTTCATCACGATAATCTCTTGTTCATTATCTCCCTCTCAGCCACTGCGTATATCTACAAATTTATGGATCGGTTATTCTCCCTTATATTATATTCAACAAAAAGGGTGGATGAAAGAGCATAATATCGAATTAGTGAATCTCGTTTCTCTCTCTGAAAATATGCAAATGTATGAGTCTGGATTTGTCCATGCCTTTACCGGAACACAATATGAATTTAAACAAATGAGAAAGAAAACTCCGGATCTGGAAGCAACGATACTCCTGGATCGTTCTCTGGGTGGAGATATCGTGATGGGAAACCGTGATATAGAAACATTTCAAAAGGCACAAAGCATCACTGTCTATTTGGAAATTGACAGTGTCAATAAAGAACTGCTTGATAGTTTCATAGAACTCTATGGCATCAAACCCTCAGCCCTTCGCTTGATCAACAAAGATACAGATAACAGTTCAATGCTTGAAATGAAAGATGAACCAACACTCATCATTACCTATGCCCCTTATGACATATTGCTTAAAAAAAATGGTTATCATGTAATGGATACGACAAAAAACCTCTCTCTTTTTGTAATGGATGCACTCTATACGGATGCTAAAACAAGAAAAACCTATGATGAAGAGCTCGCCGCATTGAATCAATTGATCGCTAAAGCATTGCAGCATTTAAAAAATGATCCGGAAGAGTACTTTTCTACGGTTCAACTCTTTTTTAAATATAAAGATAAAAATACATTTTTACAGGCGCTTGATTCTATACAGTGGATCTATGACGACCGTTCATTGCCACTAATGAAACAGCTGGAGTCACACCATATTACAACCCATAATATACTGGAACCGGTACATGAGCTTTAAGAAATTAAATCTCGCACTGACTGTACTCTTTGTGGCCTTTTTTGCGATCACGATGTTTTTTCATTATAACCAGTCGCTCAAATATATCCATACCATCATGATCGATAATTTACGAGCCTCAGTAATAGACATGAAGCTTGATATAGAAGCAATACTGAATAATCATGAAGCAGTGAGTCTAAAGGCATACCTGGATAGACAAAAAGCCGGATTACGGATGGTCAAGGATATCTATGTCGTGCAAAAAGATGGTCCGCTTTTACGTACATCGGATTATCTCTATGATAAGCGTTATTTTTCAGAGGAAAATGTCGTTTATTTACGTCAATTATCCACTGAAAATATCTCAGATATATCGTTCATAAGTGCAGATCTCAATGTGATTGCTGATGATAGGATCATACCTTATTTGATGTATGTGAAGATCGATAATCACTATATTGTAGACAGTGTTATACGGCGTGTTGTATCGCAGACGATATATCCATTACTCTTTTTCATCGGGATTGTCATCTTTTATCTGCTTTATATTAAAAGATTGATCATAAAACCAGTGGTGCTTATTGATAATTTTTTACGTGGCATTGTCAGTAAAATTCCTAAATTTTATATACTGGAGTTCAATAACCTTTCGGAAAATTTACAAAACAATCTCAAAGAGTTGGAAGAGCTTGCCTACTTTGATCCGTTAACAGGGGTATACAATAGAAAGGCCATTGAAGAGATCTTGGGAAAAAAGATCATTGAAACGAAAAGAAATAAAGGTGCCTTTGCAGTAGCCATGATAGATCTGGATCATTTTAAAAAGGTCAATGACAGCTATGGTCATCTGGTCGGTGATCAGGTGCTAAAAACATTGGGCGAGTTATTTGCAGACAAACAGATTTTCAGAGAAACCGATCTGGCAGGCCGTATCGGAGGGGAGGAATTCATCATCATTCTTCCTGAGACAAATGTCAATAAT
>JBNLDB010000127.1:0-2382 GCA_050304115.1 Sulfurovum sp.
ATATAAATTATTTTGCATGTGAGTGAAGCTAAAGATTTAATTGATTGTATAAAGATACATTCTTACATACTGCATCTAAAAAACAATGCACACCACCTTTTTTTATTATGACCTTCATGGTGCTATTTCTCTTTTATTAGCCATGAATGCATATGAAATAGATAAACTGCTTAAAACAAGCCGTAGCAAATATGCTGATTCAACAAACAAATATATCAGCAATGAAAAAAAAGGTACCTTGCAGATTAAAGAGGGAAGCAAAGAGACTTTGAATGTTGAGATCATCCCTCAACCTCATTTAAACCCTTATTACAAAATCGATGCTGATCTCATAACAAGAAGACCTGATATTAAGGTAGCAGAGTATCAAGTACAAGCCAACAGTGCATTAATAGGTGCAAAAATGGCAGAGCTTTATCCTAGTTTTTCTCTGTTCGGCAATATAGGATACAGCACAAACAATGCAGGCCGATCATGGATATCCGGCAGTGATGCTTTGGGCGTTGCTATCGGACCATCATTTTCATGGAATATTTTCCAATATGACCGTATTAAAAACAAAGTAAGAATACAGGACGCTGTGTTTGAAGAGAGTTTAGTGAACTACAATAAAAAAGTGCTTTCCGCTGTCTCAGAAGTCTCTGATGCACTCAATAGCTATCGACTTACACAAAAGCAGCAGGCAGAAAATCAAAAAGCTGTAAATGCAACAGTAAGAGCATTTAACATATCAGTGGTGCAATATAATGATGGTTTAGTTTCTTACCAACGACTTTTGACAACGATTGAGAGACTGACCTCTACACAAGATAGGTATGCTTCGATCAAAGGAAGTCAGGCAATTAATGCTATTTTACTCTATAAAGCATTGGGAGGAGGTTGGCAGATGAATAAGAGGAGATCCTACTTATCTGCAAAAACTGCAGCCATGATGAAAAAACGTGTGGATTGGGGCAGATACCTGGATGAAAATATGACACGTCTTCCTGAAGGGATGAATGATGACTAATCCATATCCTCATGAACTCTCTTTGGGAGATGTCTATTTTTCACCTATATTGGTCGTGGTCATACTCTCATTTTTGGCAGCTGGTATCACGGTCATAGTACTCAATAAATTGAAACTATCACGTTTCATCGTTGCGCCATCGTATGTTTTTATAGCCATTATGGCACTTTACATGATCATAATAGACACATTTTGGATCAGATTTTAAAGGATGATAATGAAAAAATTAATAAAGATATTACTTACATTCGCAATTTTGGTAACGGCAGGATTTTTTGCATACAATAAATACAGTGACTACATAGAGAACCCTTGGACCAGAGATGGACAGGTACGGACGCAGGTGATACAGGTTGCACCGAGGGTTACAGGGATGGTCACCAAGATCCATGTGGAAGATAATCAAAAAGTAAGAACGGGTGACCTGCTGTTTGAGATCGATCCTTCACAGTATCAAGTTAAATTGAACCAGGCAGAAGCTAGATTAAAGCGTACACTGGAAGCTGCCAAAGGCAAGAAGATAGAGTTTGAACGTGTAAAAAATATCTATGAAAAAGACAGAGGAGCCGTATCACAAAAAGATCTGGTACGTAATGAGACCAATTACTACAAATCCTTAGCTGACATTGAGACTTCTGAAGAAGCTGTAAATACTGCAAAGCTCAATCTCTCTTATACCAAAGTCTATGCAGAAGTCGATGGGTATGTATCAAACATTAACTTTCAAATTGGAACCCAGGCATCAGCGAATAGACCTATTTTGGCATTGGTTGATGAAAATTCATATTGGGTATTTGGCTTTTTCAGAGAGAATGCCATTCCTGAGGTTCAAGTAGGAGATAAAGCAATAGTAACACTTTTAGCCTATCCAGATATGCCATTGAGTGGTACAGTCGAGTCCATTGCATGGGGAATATCACACTCTGATGGGAACCCGGGCAATAACCTTCTTCCTAGTGTTAAACCTGTATTCCAGTGGATCCGTCTTGCTCAGAGAATACCTGTACGTGTCAAATTGGACAAAGTCCCCGATAATGTAAAGTTGAGATTTGGCCTGACTGCATCAGTAATGGTTCTTAAGCGTAATGAACCGTAATGTTCTGTTTCCAAAACGCCTAAGAAACATTTAACAGCTTAGACACTGGACATTCAATTTCCATACGCTAAATGACTGATGAAACTTGGTTTGGTTGGTTATAATGACAATCAAGGATATATACTGATGCAATTATTCAAAAGCTACTGGTTTCAGATCGTATCGTGGCCTCTGCGTAAAGTAGGTAGGATGTTGTGGTTGGCGATCCTGGGTGCACTTCTCATAGTGATACTTGTTTTTACTCTATACATGAACTCTCTTCCCCCACTATCTACCT
>JBNLDB010000127.1:2392-4725 GCA_050304115.1 Sulfurovum sp.
CTAAAATACTTGGAAATGAATTTAACAGTAGGTCAAATGTTAAAGATTTTGATGACTACATTGCACTGGAAGAAAAACTTTTCCAAGAACTCGATACAGAGATCTATGAAAAATTGTTAGGTAATGAAAAGAGTCAAATCAACCGTTATACGAAAAACAGTATCTCAGACCCGCATCGGTGGGAGAAAGCCTATAATAGAAGTTATGAACTACCGGTCAAAAATCCAAAAATGGGCATACTTTTACTGCATGGAATGTCTGATTCACCTTATAGCCTGCATGCACAGGCAGAATATCTACAGAAAAAAGGTGTTTGGGTTGTTGCTATGCGCATGCCTGGCCATGGAACTATACCTTCAGGACTGATTGCGCTTAAATGGCAAGATATGGCCTCAGTTGTCAAAATAGGTATGGAGCGTCTTGAGGAAAAAGTAGGTGAAAAGCCGATACATATCATGGGATACTCGACTGGTGCTACATTGGCATTGAACTATACATTTTTATCTCTTAAGGATCATAGTTTAAGGGTGCCGAAAAGTCTTATATTTTATTCGCCAGCCATAGGTGTGAGCCCGGTAGCACCACTGGCTATCTGGCAAAGTCGGTTGGGGCATCTTTTAAATCTTCCAAAATTCGAGTGGAACGCTGTTTTAGCAGAGTATGACCCGTTTAAATACGGTTCATTTGCTGTAAATGCTGGTGATCAGGTCTATCGTGTATGTAAAGAAGTCCAAAGTCAATTTGACACGTATGAAAAAGAGTCTGAAAACAGTGATACATTTCCTCCTGTCTTGAGCTTTTCTTCTATTGTTGACAATACTGTTACAGTACACTCTTTGGTCGATGATCTCTACAAACGCTTGCCAAAAGGAGAGCATAGGCTTGTACTTTTTGATATACGCCACCAGTTTACGGTAAATCACCTAGTAAAGAAAGGCTTAAGTAATGCTATAGATCACTTACGTAAAAACGCAACAGGAGAGAATTACACTTTTGAGTTGATCACTGATATCAATTCAACCAATGAAAATCTTGTTAAAATCATAGATGGAAAATATAAAGAGAATCTTTCTATGTCATGGCCAAAAAATCTATATTCACTTTCGCATTTAGCTATGCCGATCAGCCCAAATGACCCACTTTATGGGAATGACAATGCTCCCCAAAGTCCGGGTATTCAATTAGGGAATTTAGCTATCCATGGGGAGATAGGAGTACTGCAACTTCCTCCAGGTCTATTATATAGACAAAGGTGGAATCCGTTTTATGATTATACCCGTCACATGGTTTTAGAATTTTTGAAATTATAGTGAACGTTTCAAAACGGAGGGTACGGCTTTGATAGCTTTTGGTTCCTGCAGCTGCCGGAGCTACTCCTCTCGATTGACGAGGAAAGTTTCCGGAAAGATGTCAGAAACTTTCCGAACCTGATACAGCCCTGTAAATCTGTGGTTTGACTGCTGCATATCTTCTTGACTTGGCATATTCGTCAACCTTGACCCGTTCGTTGAACATGGTGACTGCTATCATAGTGTGCAGCATGGCTCTTGTGACCTGTTTGTTATAAGGGTTTTGTTGATCGATGAAGACTTCAACATACTCAAAAATTGTATCATTAGACTATGCATTGGCATCAAACTTAGAATTGAATAGACGATAGTATTTTATTTGAAAACAAAATGGTAACACTATAAGATATTACTATCTTTATTTAAGCTTAATTGATATATCATGAAAAACACAGATCAATTTAATAAATAGTATTGAACAATAAAAGGGATTCATATGAAGATATTGAAGAGTAGAGCGATCGAAAAAGGCCTACGCAGATCTAATTGTAGTCAACGGTAATCCACTGGGGATCCACATGGTGATCAAATTGATGGGGTCTAATTATTTTGTAATGTAAACATTGAGAGGATATGAACATGAAACGACAACTTTTAAACGCAGTGATTATTTCAACTTTTTTGCTTGGAATTGTTTCAGTCAGCGCAAATGCGCATGAAAATATCAATGCAAAACCGTATACACATATGCATACAGGCATACAAGGCCCGTTTGGCTCTGGGGTTAAACATGAACATGTTGTTATCCGCGGGGCGCAGATCTTTGAGGGATGTTCTGAAAAACTGGTCAATGCCGATGTCCTTATTTCGGGGAACAAAATCTCGCGCATTGCACCCGATCTGAAAGCACCAGAGGGAGCCGTAGAGATCAATGCAAAAGGCCTTACACTGATTCCCGGTCTGATAGATGCACACTGGCACGGTATGTACGCAACAGCCACTATCCCCGAATTGATGACTACTAATGAGGGGTACTGGAACCTC
>JBNLDB010000128.1:0-231 GCA_050304115.1 Sulfurovum sp.
CCACCCCTCAGATCTCTGCTTTCATAGACACGCTTTTGGCGACATTCCTCATGACAGGTTCTGTCTCCTACCTCTTTTATGCCAACCGTGTCTTCCAGCTTCCTCTTGCCATCTTTGCCATCGCCACAGCGACGGTACTTTTCCCTTCTGTTTCCAAAGCACTCAAAAACAACAATGAGACAGAAGCGTATAAAAAACTCAACCAAGCCTTTTGGCTGCTCTCATTTTTGC
>JBNLDB010000128.1:241-4726 GCA_050304115.1 Sulfurovum sp.
GGCGATGGTAAGCGGTATTTTACTGGCAGAGCCTATTGTCTGGCTGCTTTTTGAGAGAGGGAAATTTACAACGGTTCAAACCTTGGAGACAGTCAGTGTACTTCAAATGTACATGGTGGGTCTACTTCCTTTTGGACTGGCAAAACTCTTTTCTCTTTTCCTTTATGCTTCACACAGACACCGCAAGGCAGCCAAAATCGCTCTCTACTCTCTGATCACTTCTGTGACATTCTCACTCATACTGATGTTTCCCCTGGGTGCATCAGGGCTTGCATTGGCCGGAAGTATCGGGGGATGGGTACTTTTTATACTCACGGTCAGAGAAGTGGGTACAGAGAGATTTATGGAGATCATTAAAACAAGACGATCACTGTATTGGTTTATAGGCTTGGTGATACTCTCAGCTATACTATATGGCATCAATCACTTACTGCTTGATTTGATACGTTAGTCGATTTTCAGGAAAAAGAAAAAGTTTTTAGCTTTCCTTTGTCATACCTGAACCGCATTTACCAGCTGTACATTTCATCGAAGATGTTTCTACTTTACCAGTAGTCCCATCATGATTTCCATGACTGCCATGATGACCCATTTTTGCCATTCCATAGGTTTTAAATACGTATACTTTATAGACATTGATTGACAAAAAGAGCGTGATCAGTGAAGAAGCAAACACAAATGCTATGCTCTTCTTGATTTTGCTTGCGTTAAAAGACTTCATTCTTTTTGCAAGGATCAGATACCCCCATATCGCAGCGATATAAGGAATCACATTAAAGATATTGAGCCATGCATCTCTTCTTGATGCCAAATTTTCAACAGGACCGGCATCCAAGCCAAATCCATAAACAAATCCGTTGGCAATATCTGCATAGTTGTGTGTAAAGAAACTATGTATCAAGTGTGATAAACCACCTATAACAAATAGAGGTGCAAATGCATAACCTAAAGTGTAGAACGTTTTTTCAAATGGAGCTTTTAAGACTTTCGAAGCGGCAAACATACCTATATATACTATAGCAATTGAAATGACAGTTGCATAGATAAAAGCAAAGATACCCACACTGTCAAGTGTTCCAAAGTTTACATATTGTTGTGCAAATGCTGCAGTTTTTGACCAGATGAATGTATCAGAAATAGCAGAACGGCCTAGAGCATGATGAAAGTTCATCGTAATAGAAATAGCCGCAGTAATGAGTATGAAAGCCCATACCTCTGCTTTGTTGAACTTAAACTTTTCAAACAGTGAACTAGAAGGTTTAGTGATCCTAAACGCCACAGCATCACAAGCACTACTACAATCCATACACAGGGTACAGTCATCCATAGAGTTTTTATTATTAAATGAGAACGGATTTAGATTATAAGGACATGCCACTGCACAATCTAATGTTTTACAACTGTTGCAATCCTCTTTATAAGTACCCAGCTCTGTAAATGATACTTTTGCATAAGCTTTTGTCAAAGTTCCTATAGGACAGATATATTTACAGTAGCTCATATCTTTATAAAGATAATACATGACAAAAGCGATCAATGTAAGTGAAGTAAAAAGCCATGCTGTGGCAAGAGGCAATTTCCAAAATTCCGGTGCCGCATAATAGATGGGCCACCAACCAAAAAACAAAATAAAAATACCGATAAATCTGTTTTTCAAAAAATTTGGCATCTCTTTTTTAAGACCGAACTTCGTGATGTACTTTCCCAAAAATCCATGGGGACAGATACCACAGAAAACCCTACCGAAAGTAGAGAGAGTGACTACGATAAACAGTGACCAGAACAACCCCCAGAAAAGATAAGTCGTAAAGATGTTTTCAGTACCTGGATCCGCAAACCCCATATAGACTCCATAGATGAAAAGAGCAAGGACAGAGAGCTTCAATGCTATCAAAAATGTTTGATTTTTAAATAAAAATCCTAGTACAGGCATGCCGTATATATCATTCTTGTCTCTAATTTCTTTAAACTCTACCATCTATTCTCCTTTAAAATTGATAACTATATGTCACCATGAAACTTTGAGGTGCTGCTGCTTTGTATGTGACATTTCCATTCGCATCTTTTGTCGCTTCCATGGCATAGTATTCATCTGTAAGGTTTCTTACATTCAACTGTATGTTATGTGCTTGATATTCATACCCGACCATCAGATCCGTGACAAAGTCATATCCTTCATACTTCTCAGTATTGGCATTGTCCATATAGTAGCTTCCCCAGCTTTTTGTCGTTACTCTGGCTTTAAACCCATTATCCATTCTATATGCTGCGAAAAGAGAGTATTGGTTTCTAGGAATATAAGGCAGAGTATTACCGTTTCTTGATACCCAAGTAGCACCGCCACCATAACCCACCTGCTCCTCAAATGTAACAAATTTAAAATCACTGTATGCATAAGAACCACCCAGGTCCAATCCATTTGTAACCCTGTAGACAGTATTAAGCTCTAAGCCTCTCTTTCTTGTTTTACCTGCATTGTCATAAATCACATTACCATCTGCATCTTGAATCTGTATGATCTCATTATCTACATCATTTTGATAAATTGCTAAATCCAACAATAAATTTTCAGTTCTTGTTTTAAAACCGATCTCATAGTTCACACTTCTACTTTTATCAAGTGCAATACCTTCATCTTGTGCAGATTGAATCTCACTTCCAGTAGGTGCCTGATTAGCTGTTGCAATAGATGCATACATATTTGTCGCTTGAGTGAGTTTATATATAGCACCAAGTTTTGCAGCAAACAAATTATACGTTTTATCTATACTATAAAGTCCGTCGCCAGTTGCATAGTTTTTTGCACTATAGTCATAAGCAGTTATTTCATCCCCGCTTATATCAAAACTTAATTTATCAACTCTTGTACTCACATCAATAGTGATATCTTCAGTAGGAGAGAAGGTCTCCATCAGATAAGCACCATAAAGTGTTGTGGTGCTATCTTCTATTCCTGCTAAAGCACCTTTATCATTTGATAAAGTTTGAACAATTATTTCACGAGAGAAAGGATAATAGGGAAGAGAAATTGTCTCTTTTAACAAATCTTTATATTCATACTTCTTAGCATCCTTAGTAATATCCGTTTTATATGTTACACCAGCAACCAGTGATGCTTCATTGTCGAATGCTTTATGGTTATAATTTAATTCCAGATCCGTTCCATATACGCTATTGTCATCACTGTCATTGATCATACCGGTTACAGGATGAAAATGATCCCATGTATTAAAGTAAAATCTTGGTTTTAACAATAGATCACCGATCTCTTTTTCGTATTTAGTATTGATCGCAAAGATCTTAGAATCCCTGGCACTATGCTGCCATTGGTAATCTGTATCATGCTGTTCACCCGTTTGTTTGAATATCTCAAATTCATCTGCTGTCATTGATGCAGGTATATTCATATTGGATTCTGTATAAGAAAGCTCTGTTTCCAGTGTCGACTCATCTTCAAAGATATGTCCATGCTTCAAACTCACCTGAGTCGAATCAAAATCATTATTGTCTCTCCAGTCATTATCTATAGCACGCTTGGAAAAAGTCAAAGAAGCAAAATCATTTTCTCCCAGTTGACCACGTACCTTCAAATTGACATTTTTTTGACCATCATCACCTACACCGATTTTGACTCTATCTTCTCCCTCTTCAAAGACAGACTTTGTGATAAGTTGGATGACCCCGCCTGTTGTATTTGCCGCATTGATAGAACCTGGCCCTTTTTGCACTTCTATACTAGAAACATCCTGCATATCTATAAAATCAAATCTTGTAAATGAATCCGGTTCTGTCAGCGGTACACCATCTTTCATGACCATGATCTCTCTTACACCGTATCTCGCTTTCAGCCCTGCTCCCCTGATGATCAGTCTTGGACTTGGTGAATTGGTTGATGACTCTGCATTTACACCCGGTATATTTTCTATAGCCTCTTGAATATTGAGTATATTCTTATCTTCAATAGTCTGTTCATCTACAACTGCGATCGATTGCGATACGTCCTTTGTTGGTGTAGCAATCTTTGTTGCCGTAACACTGACTGCTTCCAAACTTATCTCTTCAGCATTGATTGACGATAATGCCAATAGTGTTATTAACGAATATTTGATTTTCATATCTCCCCTTTTAGATTGAATGAGGAAAGTTTATAAGTGAAGTGTTAATTTTGTGTTAACCTTTATGCTAAAAAAATAAAATAGATCATTTTATGTTCTACACTGCATACACTATTATGTACGGTAATCTCTTCTAATCAACTTTTGGCTATAATCACAGTACTACATATATAAAAGGTCCAGCAATTACCATGCACATCTATGACAGCGTACAAAAAACCAAACTTTCTTTTGAACCCATCCGTAAAGGAGAAGCAAGCATTTATGTCTGCGGACCTACTGTGTATGATGATGCGCATTTAGGCCATGCGCGAAGCAGCCTCTCTTTTGACCTTCTCTCCCGTACGCTCAAAGCCCTTGGCTACAAAGT